>JAYKIC010000153.1:0-2517 GCA_035284985.1 Leptolyngbyaceae cyanobacterium | reverse complement strand
ACCCCAACCCCTCTCCCAGAGCGGGAGAGGGGCTTTCGACCCAAGAACCTGGTTTGAAGTCCCTTCTCCCCTTTTGGGAGAAGGGATTTAGGGAAGAGGGGCAAAGTTTTGTCAGTCAATCAGCCCTCACCCACTTGTTATTGCCGTTAAAACCCATGACCCTCCAGATTTACAACACCCTCACCCGCCAAAAGCAAGCCTTTGAGCCGTTGGAGCCAGGAACCGCCAAAATCTACTGCTGTGGCGTGACGGTGTACGACTATTGCCACCTGGGTCATGCCCGTTGCTACATGGTGTGGGATACGGTGCGGCGTTACCTGATGTGGGCGGGCTATCAGGTGCGTTATGTGCAGAATTTTACCGATATTGACGACAAAATTCTCAAACGGGCGGTGAACGAAGGCCGTTCCATGGAGGCGGTGGCCGAGCAGTTTACCCAAGCCTACTTTGAAGATATGGCGCGGCTGAATGTGCTGGAGGCGGATGAGTATCCCCGCGCTACCCACACCATTGACGGTATCCAGCGGTTGATCCACGAATTGGAACAAAAGGACGTGGCCTATGCCGCTGGTGGGGATGTGTACTATGCGGTCACGGCTTTCTGCGATTATGGCAAACTTTCTGGACGAAAGTTAGAGGATATGAAAGCAGGGGCGAGTGGTCGCGTAGATAATAGTCCTGAAGTCTCCCTGAAGCGTGACCCATTTGATTTTGCTCTGTGGAAGGGGGCAAAGGATGGGGAACCTTACTGGGAATCGCCTTGGGGGAAGGGCCGACCGGGGTGGCATATTGAATGTTCGGCGATGGTGCGCGATCGCCTCGGTGACAGCATTGACATTCACATGGGGGGCGGCGATTTGACCTTTCCCCACCACGAAAATGAAATTGCCCAATCGGAAGCTGCTACTGGCAAACCCCTCGCCACCATTTGGATGCACAACGGCATGGTGAATGTAGATGGCACCAAAATGTCCAAGTCCTTGGGGAATTTCACCACCATCCGCCAATTGTTGGATGAGGGGAACATTGAGCCGATGGTGTTGCGGATGTTTGTGCTGCAAGCCCAGTATCGCAAGCCTGTGGATTTCACCGCTGAGGCGATCGCCTCGGCTCAAAACGGTTGGGAAACCCTTAATGATGGCCTCACCTTCGGCTTTAACCACGGCGCAACCTTGGGCTGGCCAGAGGCGGATGAACCCAACCTTGCCGACCCAACAACCCTGGCTATTGATCGAGACCAGGAAGCGGTGCTGACCTTCTGCACGGCGATGGATGACGATTTCAATACACCAGGGGCGATCGCCGTTCTCTTCGACCTCGCCAAGGACTTACGCAAAGTTGGTAACATCCTTACCCACGGCGGTCAAGTGGAGATGGCTGCCAACCTCCTACGGCAAAAGTGGCAAACCTTGGTGGTCCTGGCCAGTGTGCTGGGACTCAAACCCGTCTTTGCAGAGGACGATGAGAATAACTTGAGTGATGCCGAAATTGAGGCCCTAATCCAACAGCGCTTAGCGGCCAAAGCCGCCAAGAATTATGCCGAGAGCGATCGCATTCGGGATGAACTGAAGGCTCAAGGCATTATCTTAGTGGACAAACCGGGTGGGGTGACGGAGTGGCATCACGGCTAGATAGCCCCTAGATATCCACTTAGATATCCACATCGGGAATGGAAACATCAATGGCGGTAACGAGGGCATCCGGCTTCAGTTGGGTCAATTCGGGTTTGATTTCAGCTTCATTGCCAACCACTAAAACGACGATATCGTCAGGATTGAGATGGGTGGCGGCGGCGGCTTGAATCTCCTCGATGGTGGTGTCGGCGATCGCCTGCTGATACTGGAAGATAAAGTCTTCCGGGTAGCCATAGTAGGCATAGCGCATCACCCGTGAGAGGGTCTGGGCCGGACGATCAAAATTAAACACAAAGGAATTCAGGACCGAATCCTGGGCTTGGATTAACTCGTCCTCCGTCACTGGGGTGGTGCGAATTTTGTCCAACTCCGCCAAGGTGGACTGAATGAAGGGTACGGTGGTTTCAGAACGGGTCTGACCACCCCCAATGAAGATGCCAGGATAATCGTAACGCGCACTCCAGAAGGAATAGACCACGTAGGCCAGACCTTGGCGCGATCGCACCTCATTGGTCAGCCGTCCACCCAAGCCGTTCAGCACCTCATTCATCACCGAAAGTGCCGCAAAGTCGGGGGCATCCAACTGCCCACCCAAATGACCAATTTGAACATAGCTCTGGGTCAATTGGGGTTGGTTAACAAAAAAGATGCCGCCTTTCTGGTGCTGGCTGACATCGGGTAATGTTTGGGGCAACGGGGCCACATCCGGGGGTTGCCAGTCACCAAAATAGGTTTCGATGAGCGATCGCATCGCCACCGGGTCAAAATCGCCGTTAATGCCTAGCATCATCTGATCCGGGCGAAACGACTGTTGGTAAAACGCGATCAGATCATCCCGGCTGATATTCGCCAGGGTGTCATATTCCACCGTGCGAGCATAGGG
>JAYKIC010000152.1:0-2847 GCA_035284985.1 Leptolyngbyaceae cyanobacterium | reverse complement strand
CACCCCAACCCCTCTCCCAGAGCGGGAGAGGGGCTTTCGACCCAAGAACCTGGTTTGAAGTCCCTTCTCCCCTTTTGGGAGAAGGGATTTAGGGAAGAGGGGCAAAGTTTTGTCAGTCAATCAGGGGATTAGGTGAGGGAGTTAGTTACCAACGATTGCAGCGTTCCGGTACCATTCTTGTGGTAGTCCATAGTCTTGTGAGAGGCGATCGCTCCTTAAGGTGGCGATCGCCTTTGTCGTTTTACTAACTTTCACCATAAACTGGGGGTTAGTTATTCTGGAATGACAGTGTCATCGGATATCACATGGAGAGACAACTTACTAGCAGCGCCTTGCGACCTACGACGGTCATCGCCCAATCCCCACGCCAGACAGCCCCTCAACAATTGTCATGGTGGTCGGGGCGACGGATAGCGATCGCCCTCCTAATTAGCATCTTCAGTTGGGGATTGCTAGCCATTGGCAGCTTCAGTCGGGCCGAAGCCGCTAATGGAGATTCGATTCAACCCTATATCGACCGGGCCATTGAACGCATTCATGAATTTACCTTAGAGAACGGCATCAAATTTATTGTGATGGAGCGCCATCAAGCTCCGGTGGTGTCGTTTATGACCTACGTGGACGTGGGTGCAGCGGAAGAACCGGATGGTCAAACAGGAGCCGCCCACTACCTAGAGCATCTGGCATTTAAAGGAACCGATCGGATTGGCACCACGGACTATGACGCAGAAAAAGCGGTGCTAACCCGGTTAGATACTTTGTTTGATCAAATTCAGGCCGCGAAAGCAGCGGAGGAATCAGCGGGGGCGATCGCCCCGCTCCAAGCCGAGTTTGAATCCGTACAACAAGAGGCTAGCCGCTATGTGATCCGTAACCAGATGCCCCAAATCGTCCAGAAAGCGGGTGGCGTTGGGCTGAATGCCACCACGTCAGCCGATGCCACCCGATACTTTTACAGCTTCCCCGCCAATAAATTAGAACTGTGGATGTCACTGGAATCGGAGCGCTTTTTGACCCCGGTTTTCCGCGAATTTTACGAAGAAAAGGATGTGATTCTAGAAGAACGGCGGATGCGGGTAGACAATAGCCCCATCGGTAAAATGATTGAAGTCTTTTTGGAAAAATCCTTTGACGTGCATCCCTACCGTCGTCCCGTCGTGGGCTATGCCGATGATTTGGATCAAATGACCCGTGAACAGGTGACGGAATTTTTCCAGACTTACTACACCCCCGACCGGATGACCTTTGCCATAGTAGGCGATGTGGACTTGAACACGGTCAAGCAAATGGCGACCACCTACTTTGGCCGCTATCCCACTCGTCCCACCCCACCACGGGTAGACGGGGTGGAACCGCCCCAAATGGCCCCAAAGGAATTTACCCTAGAACTCCCCTCCCAGCCTTGGTATTTAGAAGGCTATCACCGTCCTGGGATTCAGCACCCGGATCATTTGGTTTATGACATGCTGGACAGTATCTTATCGGGTGGACGCACCTCCCGGCTTTATAAGTCCTTGGTGGAAGAGCAACAGATTGCCCTAGCGGCCCAAAGTCTCAATACCTTTCCAGGGGATCGGTTTGCCAATTTGATGTTCTTCTATGTGTTGACTGCTCCGGGTCATACTTTAGACGAGGCACAGGGGGCGATCGCCACCGAACTGGATAAACTCCGAAGCGAACCCGTCACCCCAGGGGAATTGGAACGGGTCAAAACCCAGGCTCGCGCTGGCTTATTAACCCGCCTTGCATCGAATCAAGGCATGGCCAGTTTACTACCAGAATACGAAGCCAAAACCGGAAGTTGGCGGAACCTGTTTGCAGACCTCAAGGCCATTGATGCCATTACCGCCGCCGATGTGATGCGGGTGGCCCAAGCGACATTCCAACCCGAAAATCGGACCATCGGTCGCCTAATTCCCCCTAAGGAATAGGTTTAGCCCGGTTTTCAACCCAGGATGCGTTAGGGGTTTGCCGTAATCATTGATGTTCGATTTTGGAACTGATCTTTACGCCAATCTCCATCACAGTAGCCATCCACCAAACCAGCAATCCATCCAATCACAGTGACAATAGAAAAAACGATGAGACAACAGTTTTTGCCCCGGCGACTTACACGGTTGCACCCTTTTATTCGCTATGGCGTGGTGGCGATCGCCGTTTTCTGCCTGACCATCTGGACCATGGGTCGCCAACCCGCCCTCGCCAGCCAAGTGCGCCACTACACCGATCTGGAATTTCCCCCCCTGCCGGACATCGAAATTCCCGCTTACAACTTTTTCACCCTGGATAACGGCTTACAGGTCTACCTGATGGAGGACCACGAACTACCCCTGGTGAGTGGCACGGCGTTGGTGCAGACGGGTGAACGGTTTGAGCCAGCGGACAAGGTTGGGTTGGCCGCCATCACAGGTAGTGTCATGCGGAGTGGGGGCAGTGTGCCCTATCCGGCTGATGACCTTAATGATTATCTGGAATCCCGTGCCGCTTCCATTGAAACCGGAATTGATACCACCTCCGGCAATGCTAGTTTTAGCGCCTTAACCGAAGATGTAACGGAGGTAATGGCCCGATTTGCGGCGGTGATTCGTCAACCCCTGTTTCCCCAAGAGAAAATTGACTTGGCAATTACCCAGTTTCAGGGAGACATTGCCCGTCGGAATGATGACCCGGAAGAGATTGCCAGCCGTGAGTTTCGCAAGTTGATTTATGGGGACTCCAGCCCCTATGCTCGCACGGTGGAATATGACACCCTGGCGAATATCAGCCGGGATGATCTGATCGCGTTTTACCAACAGTCGTTTCGCCCGGATCAGATGATGCTAGGCATTAACGGCGATTTTGACCCGG
>JAYKIC010000151.1:0-5152 GCA_035284985.1 Leptolyngbyaceae cyanobacterium | reverse complement strand
CCTCTTCTTGGCCCAGTTGTGCATAGTGCTGACCTAGGGCAACCATATTGAGACCCTCAACATGGGGATATTCAGAGTGGAAAGTCTCTGGATTTTGAGCGATCGCCAATGATTGTTGGTAATAGGAAAGGACTTGCTCCGGTTGTTGTAAAATTCGATAGATATAGCCAATTTTAGCCAGTAGTATCGCCTGCTCATAGGGTTGATCTAATTGTTGGGCGATCGCCAATGCCTGTTTTTCATAGTCTAAAAGTATTTGATAATCGGTAATATCGGCAGGGGTAAGTGGTCCTTGTATCTCAATTTCTGGTGTTATTGCCGTACTATCTAAGTTTGGAAATCGTACCCTTGCCCGATCCGTTTGAACTTGATTCGTAATAGCAGTCAGGGTCACTAATATAGGTTCCTGTGTCCCTTCTAACTGACTGTAGATCTGGCTAAATTCAATCGCCTGTTCATAGGCTCCAGCGTTAACATACTGTCTTGGTAACTGTTGAAGAAAATAGTAAAGTTGATAATTTTCCTGGTCGTCTACCGATTGATAGATGGTTTGATATAGTGATAACGCTTCATGGTGAAATGCCACACTTTGCTCATACTTTTCGGCAATTGCTGGAGTGATTTCTGGCGCAATTCCTGCTGACAAAGCATTGGCGCGATCGCCAACCACTAGTCTTAAAGTAATATTTGCCATCTGTGATAAAGTATCTGCAACGGCTTCGTGATCTTCTAACCGTCGATAAATATCAAGAACTTGTTGATGAAAGCCTAAATCTTCTAGCCAAGCATCAGCATAGGAGCCTTGGTCAAAGATAGCTAAGATCCGTTGTGCTAATTCATATAACTGCTGTTCTTGGGCTTCCGCTTCTGGCTCAGCATTGGCAATTTCTAAATACAAATCAATCGAGTTTTGATAAAACTGTCGAGCTAATTCGTATTCATCCGTAGCGGATGCGAACTCATGCGCTTGTTCAGTTTGCTGAGCTACATATACATACAATTCAGCTAACTGGGATAGCAGTGATGCTTGCTTGGGTAAATCCTCAAGTTGCTGATAAATCATCAGAGCCTCTTGATAGGCATCCAGTGCTTCCTTATACTGCTTGAGAAATGTTGTGTGAATGTGGCCAATACTTTGGAGCGATTCAGCTTGTCGCACTAAATCACCCCATTCTCGATAAATTTCCAGTTCTCGTTGTTCTAGTTGCAGTGCTTTTTCTGGAGCGGAATTTTGGAATCCAAGATTAGCCCAATTTAATTGATTCCATGTTCTTTCCCGCATAACAGGATCTTCGATTTGGTGGGCCGTATTGATCGCTTGCATCTGAAATTCAAAGGCTTGATCATAAAATTGTTGTTGAGCGTAATAATGGCTAATATCACTCAGGATTTCTGCTTGTAAATGGAGAGTATTTAAGTCCTGATAAAGGGTGAATGAACGCTGGGCATAGGCGATCGCCCGTTCTAATGTATGGGTATTTCCTCGGTGAGCATATTGTCGGGCCAAGTTACTGAGCATCTTCGCCGCCGCCAGCGATCCCTCTCCATCACGGGTAAGGGCGATCGCCCGTTCAAACGCCTCATTTGCGTGGGCTTCCTGGTTAATGTCCCGATAGGTTAACCCCAATTCAAATAACGATTCCGCTGCTACCGTCCAGTGGTTGGCAGATTCCGCAATGGCGATCGCAGCTTGGAGAGTGGCGATCGCCCGATCATACTGTGCTCCTGCGGTGGTCTCGTCAAACTCGGCGCGTTCACGGTAAATAATCCCCAAATGTCGTAACGCTTCAGCGGACAGCCCAGCCCAGGATGTTGCTTCTGGTTGCAGCAACACCTCTTCAAACGTCCTCCGGCTATTGAACCGCATTGCCAGTTGGGTGTCTGTGTCCCGACCCACGTTTTCATCGAAAAGCTGTTGGTACAGGGCGATCGCCGCTTCTAAAAATTCTGGTGCAGCATCGTCATAACGGGGAAATCCATCATTGAATCTGCCTAACAGATGCAGCGCTGTCCCTTGTTGCACTCGATCCCCCGTTGCCTGGTAAAAGGCCAGAGCCTCCCGCAAGGCTCTATCGCCCCGTTCTCGCTGTTCTCTGCTGAAATCGTAAGCCCCATAGTCGTAATAGTCACTAAATCGCTCGTAGGCATAACCCAGGATTAACAGTGCTTTTGCCTTGCTCTCCTGATCGTTGAGCGCATCATAAGTGGCGATCGCTCCTTCCAACCGTTCCTGACAGGCCAACAAAACGGGCACAAATTCCCTTTTTTCGACCCATGCCCCTGGATTGTCCCCAATCTCTCGCTGTAGGCTTTCCCAACATTCCGCTAGGATTTGATCGGCTTCGGTACGGCGATCGCCCTCTGTTAGGTCCACAGAACCATCAGGGATAGGGGCAATTTCCCCAGCCTGTTGGGCTAAGGCTGGGGAAATCGCCCCAGAAACTAGGGCTGAGTGGCCTTGCACCATTGAGCCAGATGCCATAACAACGATGAGGGGGAACAGGGGCAGCTTCATGGATTTGAACCTTGTGATGGATAGCCGTGGGTTGAATTATATCCAGCTTACCCATTTACAGCCCGTTCTCATTTACAGTCCATTGCCGATGAGAATGAAGGGTGCCCAGTAGTAGGGGTGGGAAAGGTTGTAGGCGGTGCTGACAGTGGCTTGATCCGATGGCTCGGTTTGTTCAAGGGCAATACCGCGATCGCCCTCCATCCCGCTGTTGGCTTCAGGACTACCCAGATTGAGATCCGGCAGATTCGTGCCCGTAATCAAGGCATTTTGGGCCTGTTGCAGCGCCTCTGTTTTGCTCAGGCCCTGGTTAAGGGCGGCGTAAAAAGCATCCATCAATTGTTGGGTACCGCCATCGCTCACGGTCCACAGGGACGCGATCGCGGCATTCGCCCCCGCTTTTTGCATTTGATAACCCAGGCCAAGAATTTCCCGGCCATCGCCCAATTCACCGCCCACCCCCGTTTGACAAGCACTGAGGACGACCAAATCCACATTGGGCAACCGCCAGTTCCGCACTTGGCTCAAGGAAATGGGGGTGCCATCGCCAAATAAAATAAAGGAGTTTTCGGCATCGCTGGATACAAAGCTGGCGTGGGTGGCGAGGTGAACGATGCTGTAGCGGTTCATCAGTGGCACCGTGCCAGGGTTAAAGTCCTGATTGAGGCGTTTGTCGGTGTCGGGAATCAGGGCGGCCAGATGCTCCACTTCCCGTCCCGCAAAGGGGAGACCCGCAAACTGGAATTGGCGATCGCCCACCGGAACCATGTGCGTCCCTTCCGTCAATGCCGCCGCAAATACCTTGGGGTGCTGTTGCGGTAAGCGAGTAATATCCATGAGACTAGCGGCAGTGATATTATTAATCCGTAACCGTTGAGTCACCCACTGGTTGCCATCATGCAGGGCGGCAAGGGGAAGGTACCGCAGCGGCCCATCGGGGGCATAAATCAGGGTTTGGGCGCTGATCGTGTCCAGTTCAGCGGCGAGTGGCTCCAGCAGCCAACCATAGAGTTGCCGTGCCAGGGGTAGGGGATTGCTGCTGGGATTTTGCAACGCGGTGCGGTAGGAGGCGATCGCCTCCTCTAACTCAGCCTGACCCACCGCCACCGTTTTGCGAATTGGCACATCTGCATCGGGAGTAACCAGCACCAATTCCAGTCGATCCGGCAATACTAACGGATACAGTAATGCCGCATTTTGTTGTAATCCAGCAAGACTGGCCTGTAAATCTCGGTAATTGCTGAGGTCGATACTTTCCCCCCCTGTATTTTGCCGCAAGCGATTGACCTGGGTTTGAACGGCTTCACTGTCCCAAAATTGATTAAACGCTTGGATCAGTTGCTCCGCTTCCTGACCAAGGGCGATCAACCGCTCTTCCTCGGCGGCGGTGAGAACCTCCTTCTGCTCCAGTTGGCGTAATTCCTGCTGAATCGTGATGGAGCGATCGCTCCAATCATCCACTGCCTGCTGAATCACTTGTTCCGGTTCCCGCACCACAACCGCCGCCTGCTGACCACGAGTTGCGTCCACCTCCGGCAAATATTCCTCCAATTCCTCCACTTTGAGTAGGTCTAGGACTTGTTGGGCCTCTGGAAGTTGGTTATTTTGCAACAGTAAATCCGCCAAGCGGCGGTAGGTGGCGGCCACGGACTCAATATAGTTCTGTTGCAGTTGGTTCGATCCCCGTTGTAAATCCACCCGAATCGATTCCCGAATATTGACGGATTGCTTCAAAAAAACGATCGCCAGTTCAGGTTGGTTTGCCGCATCCCAGAGAAAGCCGATTTTACTCAGGAGTCGGCCTGTGCCTTCGCGATCGCCCGCCGCTTCCTGTAACAACAACGCCTGTCGGAAAAACTCCCGCGCCTGCCCATATTCCTGGCGAGCAAAGGCCACGGTTCCCAGTCCTTCCAATGCCAAAGCATGGTGGTGTGCATCTTGAGTGACTTGGGCTAACTCCAATTGTTTTTGGTAAAACCCTAACGCAATGATGTAATTTTCCTGATTAAAGTGAAGATTGCCCAGTTTGTGGAGGAGCTGAACTTCCATTTGGTCGAAATCGATATCTGGATGCTGTTCAACGGCAGCTAAGGCTTGACTGTAATAGTCCAGGCTCTCACGCTCTTGTTGCCAATACCCATAGACATCCCCCAGATGCATGAGCGTGGTCACTTCCTGCTTGGGGTGATCCTGATCACGCGCTCGGTCTAGGGTGGCATTGAGCCATTGGAGCAACGACCAATAGTAGCTTGCAGACCCAGATTCATAGGCCAACTCGACGTAGACCGTATCGGCATCGCTGACCAATTGGCCATCGGCGGACTGCTCATCGTATAGTCCTTCAACGGCAAAGGATTCGTAGGATAACCGGAAGCGAATTTGCTGACCGTCGGGTAAGGCCATTTCGGCCCCACATTTGGCTGCGGCATCTAAAGCGGACGCAGCCTCTAGCAACTCCCAAGCCCTCAAGTCACCACGGGCATCATAGGCAATGCTGAGGCACCGGAGGGTAATGGCTTCAAACTGGGCATTGCCCATGGATTGGTATAGTTGCCGTGCCGTTTGCCAAGTCTCTACTGCCGTTTGGACCTGATCGCGCTTGTAGTAAACTGAACCGTTGTACAGCAACAAATCAGCCTC
>JAYKIC010000150.1:0-7643 GCA_035284985.1 Leptolyngbyaceae cyanobacterium | reverse complement strand
AATTAGGCTATACTTTTATCCCCATTCCTTAATTTTTTACGTTTCCCAACCCTATCCCTATGGCTGCAACCATTGCCCTGATTGCCCACGATCGGAAAAAAAACGACATGGTGGCCTTCGTTAAACGCCACCAACTGGTGTTTACCCGCTACAGTCTCATTGCCACCGGAACAACAGGGCAGCGGATTCAAGAATCGACTGGGTTAACCGTGCGACGGATGCTATCGGGACCGCTGGGAGGAGATGCCCAAATCGCGGCGGCGGTGGCAGAGGGGGAAGTGTGTGCGGTCTTTTTCTTTATCGATCCGCTCAATGCCCAACCCCATGAACCGGACATCCAAGCCCTACTGCGGATTTGCGAGGTGCATGATGTGGCGATCGCCCCCAATTTGGCCACTGGGGAACTAATCATCGATGCCCTCGCTCGAACTAGAGTAGCCCATCTCATTTTTAATCCAGTCGCAGGGCAGGGCAGTCCCGAAAACGATTTGGTCTTAATCCAGGGTCTACTCAGTCCCTATTTCCATCTCCAGGTGCATCAAACCACCCCGGAGCAAGCAGCGGCGGAATTGGCTAGGGAGGCGATCGCCGCCAAAGCCGACATTATTATCGCCTCCGGCGGTGATGGCACCGTATCCGCCGTCGCCAGTCAACTCATCAACACCGACATCCCCCTCGGTGTGATTCCTAGGGGTACTGCTAACGCTTTTGGTCAAGCTTTGGGCATCGGCAATGCCGTGATGCCCATCCGCAGTGCTTGCCACATTATCGCCGAAGGCAACACCCGCACCATTGATGCCGCCCGTTGCAATGATACGCCGATGATTTTGTTGGTGGGCATTGGCTTTGAAGCTGAAATGGTGGAAAAAGCCGATCGCGCCCTCAAAGATCAGTGGGGCGTATTGGCCTATTTGATGGCCGGATGGCAGCAGCTTGACGAACAAGAACTCTTTGATGCCGCCATCGAAATTGACGATGAAGTGTACCGGATGGATGTGGGAGCCATTACCGTCGCCAACGCCGCCCCCCCCACCTCGATATTTGCCCAGGGCAGCGGTCAAGTACTCTACGATGATGGCCTCCTGGATGTCACCTTGGCTAAAGCCGATACCAAATTGCAGGCAGTAACCTCCATGTTGAACACCTTGGGGGCAGCCCTCGTAAGGTTAGCGCCGAACCATGAAAATATCCATCATCTCCGTACTAAAAAACTCAAAATTGTGACTAATCCGCCCCAAAAGGTGGTAGTAGATGGGGAAATTATTGGTATGACTCCCATTAAGGTGGAATGTATTCCCAAGGCGTTAACCGTCTTTGTGCCCAAATCGCCCTAACCCATCATCAAACCATCTAAACCAGTCGAAGTTCTAAGGCTAAACAGTGACAGCGCTGGCCAATCCGCGCCTCTGGTATCTTTTTTATTGTCAGATTCCTTGGTGAATTCAGGACATGACGATAATCACGGTTATGCCTGATTGGAAATACAATCCCACCTCTGGAAAGGTTGGTTGTAGCCCTGAATTTATCAATAGGAATACATCAGCATAAACAAACATTTATCTCTTTCAGGGTAGCAAGTGTAGGGTGCGTAACAACGGACCTGACTATGTATTCTTGCAGCGGGAAGAAAGTACTACAGTTAGAGCCTGTCCAGTTTTCCTATTTCATTTCCAGTCAAAGCTGTATTTCCAACTATCAAATACCCCTATTCATGCATTATGGAGTTTGACATGAGCCACACTCTTCGTCTTTTGAGCGATCGACAGGATAATTATTCAGTTAATCCAGCGTGTAGCTTTCTGTTTAAGAGTAGTCAAAATATCAACAAATCCCAAGACAATAACACCCATCAGTTTGCTGCGGAAAAAAACGGAGCGCAATTTACGGACAAAACAATTGCCATGGCTCAAATAACTAAACAGCATCGAGGCAGAATTGATACCATTTACGGTAGCGGAGCAGATTAATGGGTTGTCTTAAGCCAAACTGTCTATCAGGGAAAATTACTGCCGGGTCTAACCAAATAACTCATCAGCTCGTCGTTGGATCGCTGAAAGATTCGCTCGTAGCCCCTGACCCAAACGCTTTTCAATTAGACTCACAGGCATCAGCCGACTGGGCCACACCCGCAACGTGTAGGTCAACTCCGTAGCGGCATCGCCCTCAATTGGCTGCAACTGCCACTCCCCACAAAACATCTTGAAATCTCCCTCTACCATCTCAAAACTCAGGGAGTGGGGGAAGGATTCCACCATATCCAACACCACACGGGCACAGAATTTAATTTTGAGTAAGCTTTCACTGCCGATTTGCTCAATTCGGATGCCATTGGCAGGATGTTCGAGGCGGCGACTCTGCTTCAAGCTGGGTATAAAATCCGCTAGGTTCTCATAATCCGTCAGAATGGTCCAAACCTTTTCAATCCCATGGGGAATTTGAACGGTGGCCGAAATTTGACGGCGGCGACCATCTAATTTTTCCGTTTTGACCTGAATGTCCATATCCCCGTCTGTATGAGCTGGGGCAGCAACAGACGGATCAGCGTCGTCGTCTGCCATTGCGAGGGGACCGTTAGCTTCTCCGGGGGCAACTGGGGACGACCCCAATGTATGGGGGTGGGTGGGTTGGGGCATGGGACTATGGGACATGGTACCTACCTAGATCAGTACTGGGGTGCCTAATGGTTGGGAGACTGAAGCAGATTAGACAATTGTGTTTATTGATACCCTACTCTATTTCTGGTGCAGGGCCAAGGTTAATCGTGATCTCGATTCAATTGTGGCATAGGGCGAGGGCGATCGCAGTGGGGAAAATACGGGGGGTGTAAGACCCAACCTGAAGCCACAAACCCTGGCAACGGAAAGTGAGGGGATCAAAACATTAAAGAAAATCATTACAGATTTCAATCCAGACCATAAAGAAAGTCTGTGAGACACCGGGGTTTTCCGAAAAAACTGACTACTCTGATAAACAATTGACTAAAAACATAGTACTGAATAGGCTCCAAGAAGAGGCGAACAATTTTATGGCACAGAGCTTTGGTTTGATTGGTCTTGCAGTCATGGGCGAAAACTTAGCGCTCAACGTGGAGCGTAATGGCTTCCCCATTTCTGTTTACAACCGCACCTCTGACAAAACAGATCGATTCATGGCAGAGCGTGCCCAGGGCAAAAACGTCCAGGCAACTTACACCCTTGAAGAATTTGTCAAGTCCCTTGAACGGCCCCGCAAGATTTTGATTATGGTAAAAGCAGGTCAGCCTGTTGATGCCGTGATTGATCAACTCAAACCCCTGCTCGATCCAGATGACATGATCATTGATGGTGGAAATTCCTTATACGAAGACACCGAGCGCCGTGTCAAGGATTTGGAATCCCAGGGATTTCGCTTCATTGGCATGGGGGTGAGCGGTGGTGAAGAAGGTGCCTTGAATGGACCTAGTTTGATGCCGGGAGGTACGGAAGCCGCCTATCGTGAGATTGAATCCATTGTTACCAAGATTGCGGCCCAGGTCGATGATGGACCCTGTGTGACCTATGTGGGACCGGGGGGAGCGGGCCACTATGTCAAGATGGTTCATAATGGCATTGAGTATGGCGATATGCAGTTGATTGCTGAAGCCTATGATTTGATGAAAAATGCCCTAGGGATGGATCATAATCAACTGCATGAGGTGTTCAAAGAGTGGAATACCACTGAAGAGTTGGATTCCTTCCTGATTGAGATTACCGCCTCAATCTTTACCAAGATGGACGATGAGACGGGTAAGCCTTTGGTAGAGCTAATCCGGGATGCGGCTGGACAGAAAGGTACGGGTCGCTGGACCGTGGTGAATGCGTTGGAAATTGGGGTCGCCATTCCCACCATTACCGCTGCGGTGAATGCCCGTATTATGTCGGGCCTCAAGGATGAGCGGGTGGCGGCTTCGGCCCAGCTTAATGGTCCCGTTGGCAAATACACCGGGGATGTAAAAGCTTTCGTTGACAAGATCCGGGATGCCCTGTACTGCTCCAAAATTTGCTCCTATGCCCAAGGTATGGCTTTGTTGCGGAAAGCCTCTGAGGAGTTCAACTACAATTTGAACTTGGGTGAGTCGGCTCGCATCTGGAAGGGCGGTTGCATTATCCGCGCTCGCTTCCTCGATAAAATCAAGAAAGCTTACGATGAGAATCCAGCGTTAGCCAACTTGTTGCTAGCGCCTGAGTTTAAGCAAACGATTTTAGATCGGCAGGAGGCATGGCGGGAAGTATTGTCCACCGCCAATCAACTTGGGATTCCCGTTCCGGCCTTCAGTGCGTCCTTGGATTATTTTGATAGCTATCGTCGGGCAATGCTGCCTCAGAACTTGACCCAGGCCCAGCGGGATTACTTTGGTGCCCATACGTTTGAGCGTCTGGATCAGGAAGGAGTATTCCACGCTGAGTGGTTCTAGTGCCTTCATTCATATGAACTAAGAGATATAGCCCACTGCGAGGTCTGAAAAACCTTCGGAGTGGGCTGATTATTTAATTGATTTCACCCCGTTGCAGTTTGGCATAGCTCATCAGCCAGTTGGTCATGGTGGCCCGTCGGGTGCGCTGCGGGGTCAGTTGATCAATCTTGTAGCCCTTGAATCCTAGCTCTTCCTTGAGCAACTGTTTGTGGGGCTTGGGGGTGGATCGGGTTAATTTTACGATGGCCGGACGATTGCCGATAAAGTCGGGGGGGGCGGGGTAGGTATCACGCCATTCTGGTGCCACCTCAGAGGCATCCCAGGTTTGGCTAGTTTCATCGTAGCGATATCCTAAGCCATGCCACACTAAATGACTCACGACTTCATCGCTAATTTCGTTGTTGATAATGGCCCAAAAGGTTTCTGTGGTGAGGGCGGGAAGAGTGGGAACGGTCATGGTAATGTCGCGCAAACGTGATGGCAATCTGGACAATGGTTATTATCGATTATCGGTGAAGAATTTGGCAAATTAGGGTTCCGACTCCCGCTGGCTCAAACGGTGCGGTTTGGCCTGTCTGAGGGATGGTGCGGGTGCGATCGCGACAGTTATACACTGCTTTGGGTTGCCGCTGATCGTCAATTGTTACCACTGCCCGGTATTCCCAATAGTTTTTGGCACTGCGCTGGATATCGACAATACAGATACGGTGGACACCCCATTGGCGGCAGAGGGGAGTGGCTTGGGCGGTGGGGGTATAGCTGATTACCCTCACCATGATGGCTACCAATAGGATCAGTAGCACGGATGCCTTGCATCTCGGTTGTTGCAGGAACCAACGATGGAGTGGGGCCAAAGGCCGGAATAACGCAGATCGCATCAAGATATGATAGGGAACACCATTGATAGCTTACTGGATGATGGCGATCGCTCCCATGCCGTAACGAACCGCCCTACATATTTAGCGTCCGAAACCTCAGTGAAGAAATCATCTTGGCAAAGCTTGAAAATTGCACCGCAATTTGAACTAATCGCTAACAGTCTATGGTGTTAATCTAGTAAAAGAATGTGCGTTGAGCAGAGGATAGACCCATGGTTCAGGCTCCCATCATCTCTCAAGTCTTATATCCCGATTCCGATGGGAAACCGATGGCTGAAAATACGGTTCAATACGACTGGATTGTGCGGTTAGTGTCCAATCTCAAGTGGTTGCTCAAGGATACCACCGCATTTGTAGCAGGGGATTTGCTGTGGTATCCCGTCAAGGTTGATGCGCCGCCTGTGCCCTCCCAAGCCCCTGACGCAATGGTGGCGCTGGGTCGTCCGGCGGGAGACCGGGGTAGCTATAAGCAGTGGGAGGAAGGAGATATCGCGCCTCAAGTTGTGTTTGAAATTCTCTCCCCCAGCAATACGTCTGGAGAAATGCTGACCAAGCAAGCTTTCTACAGTCGGTATGGCGTGTTGGAAATGTACTTTTATGACCCCGACTCCTACGATTTTTGGGGATTGGTGCGGGATGCTGCCGACCATGATTTCACCCCTGTCACCCCCCTCGATTTTCCCTGGACATCGCCGCTGCTCAACATTCGCTTCGAGATGTTTGAAGATGGCTTGGACGTTTTTCATCCTAATGGCGATCGCTTCAAAAGCTATGACGAAGTGCAACAGGAGCGGGATCAAGTGCAACAGGAGCGGGATCAAATTCAGCAGGAGCGGGATCAAATTCAACAGGAGCGGGATCAAATTCAGCAGGAACGCGATCGCGCCCTCGCCAAACTGAGGGAACTAGGCATTGACCCCAACCAATTGTGACTTGTATTTCTGTTAAGAAAGAAGAGAATTCTTCCCAATAAATTTGCTAGATGTGTTATCTCAGAACGAGGCCAGTTAGTTAGGTTTGGATTTAGAGCTATGCAGATGGAGCGCGATCGCCTCAAACGGTTTAGTCAATGGATGCTAGTCGGAATGCTCATTGGCGGCTTAATAGGGTTAGTCAACATGGACTTAGGCCATGCCAGTGAGAAACACCGTTTCAATCAGCCCTCAGCCGCAGCTTCCCTCACCGCTTCCATGATTGACAGACAACCGATTGGTGATATTCATCAGACCAACCTCACGATTACTGATGATATCAGCGCATTTGGCTTAACCGTTGAACCCGATTCCTACATTCCTGAGGATCGAATCATTGCCACTAATCCTACCATTGCTGCACGGGGGGTATTTGTGCCCGATGAGCGCCAAGCCATGGTCAGCCGTGATTTTCCTTGGTCTGCGGTGGGACGGTTAGAAGGGTTACGGGCCGATGGCATTTACCTCAGCCGTTGCACGGGTACCTTGATTGCCCCCGATGTGGTCATTACCAATGCCCACTGTGTGGTTAACGATCGCTCCCATCAACCCCATCAAGCCATCTGGTTTGAGCCGAATCTCATTGATGGGGAGTTACAACGGGCCACCGATCGGGTAGCGGTCACTACCGTTTTTTACGCCACGGATTTTTATGACGATCCCCTAGCGGATCAACAGGATTGGGCCTTGCTCAAGCTTAATCGTTCCCTTGGCGATCGCTATGGCATATTGGGGTGGCGATCGCCCTCCGTGGCAGCCTTTGACCAGGGAGTATTTGAGGCCGTATCACTGGTGGGTTATTCAGGGGATTTTCCTACCGACAACCCTGGCGCAACCGCTTCCATTCATTTAGCCTGTCACGTCCTAGGGGAAATTTCTGATGGCTTAACCCACGACTGTGATAGCGGTAGCGGTGCGTCCGGATCACCCCTGATTGCTTGGGCGGAGGGCATACCGTATTTGGTGGGAGTCCACGCCGGGGGACGACATAATCCCTATACCAATACCCTTACGACCAACTATGCCATTAGCCTCAGCCATCTCAAAACCCGGTTGACTGAAGCCATAAACCAAGGAGCTTGACCTCAATGAAGTGGTCGCAAATTTCTGCCATTGCGTTACGTTCAATCCTGATATCACCCATACTGATGGTAATTCTAGGTATATTGGCGGAAAGCAATAATGCATACTGGACCGCACTGGCCCAGTATGCTCCAGCCGAGATGGAACGGGCAGAGGCTGATTTGTTGCTGTACAACGGTTCAGTTTACTACAAGCGCGATCAGGTCCAAACGGCAGTAGAGACTTGGCAAACGGCACGGCAACTATACCAATCCATGGGCAATGCCCAGTTTGAAGCCA
>JAYKIC010000149.1:0-3961 GCA_035284985.1 Leptolyngbyaceae cyanobacterium | reverse complement strand
TAGTTGGGATGGATGATTTGATCCTGCAACGTGGTTTGCACTTGG
This sequence comes from Leptolyngbyaceae cyanobacterium, assembly GCA_035284985.1. Classification (GTDB taxonomy): domain Bacteria; phylum Cyanobacteriota; class Cyanobacteriia; order CAKZMO01; family CAKZMO01; genus JAAHGY01. The sequence goes on along the minus strand of JAYKIC010000149.1, from coordinate 3,916 downwards.
TCTAAGGTGGCAAGCCAAGCGGGTTGCGGGTGGGCTAAAGCTGGGTCCGCAGATGCGGGGTCCATCGTTACCTGGGGTGGGGGCGTAGGGGGACTGGTCGCCCCTTCCTCTGGTCGCTCTGTGGTTAGAGTGGGGCTGGGGGGAGGGGCGGACCAGGCCACCGGGAGCATGGCTAACTCTGTCCATTGGTTTTCATCGGTGGCCCTTAGGGGCAAGCTGAGGAGTGACCCTGGGGTTTTCTCCTCCAGGGAGGAGTCGGCTTGGAATGGGGATGTTGGCTTGGGGATCGATTCCAGATCGGGGCCAGGACGATGACTGGAGAGGTTGGGATCTGTAGCGGTCTGGGTTTGCTCCGGCGGCACAATGGCAGATAACGAGGGTTGAGGGGATGCGGACGCTGGGATTGGATTAGATGGCTGTGGGGGCTGGAATGGGCGTGAGGAGAGCGATCGCACCTTTTCATATTGACTTAAGAGTCCATCTCTGACTTGGGGCCAGCGCTGTTGCCAAACTTGGCGAACCATGGGCTGCACTTGGTTTACGAGGTTGCGACCCTGCTGTTCCGCTGATTGGAGGGTGGCTTGTAGGGGCTGCCATGGTTTTCCCTGGCTGGAGTTGGTGGCTGGAGGAGTGGTTGGCCTATGGCTAGGTAAACGGACCAATTTATGCCACAAAATCAGATTAGTGGCCGCTAATTGAGCGGTCAGATTGGCCCCTAAGATGACCTCTGATTGGAGCAAACATAATTGATGGGCAATGATCCGCAGCAAGGGTTCTTGCTGCGGTGGCCGCTTCACCGTTAAGGTAATTTGCAGACACCCTGGACCCGCTTCCCCAACCCAAGCTACGATGCCATGACGGTGGAGGGTTTGGTTCAGAAGGGCGGCGATCGCCCGAAATTCTCCCCGTTGAGCGGCCTGTCGTAATGCCATCATTTCCGCTGTCGTTTCAGCCAAGGGACTGGTTGTAGGGGAACAATCCTGATCCGGGTCATCGGAAAACGGCTCCGAACGAAAGGCGGAGGATCGGGTGTCAGAGGGGATGGACATAACCGAGGTATTAGGCGGTTCTGGATGTGGGAACGGCGCTGGCATAGTCATAGGCGGGGAACGGACACAGATTTAGTGGGTGTGGGCTTGCATCTAGAATAGAACGGATGTTTAGTTCATTCAAGGTTATTCAACTAAGAGCATTCAACTCTGGAGAACCATGGATGGATGGGAAAGATGAATGCCTATCCTCTTGAAGGTATTTTAGCCCCCTTAATCCAGATAAATATGGTGCTAACTGTAAATTTGCGCTAGAGTCAGGGCTGATGCCGTGGGACTGATTGGGCAGATTGCCCCGTCTACTTTGAGGCATGAGTTCTAAGCGCAATTTCTCAGCGCGACTATTTTTAATCCTATTGTGAGTGTACTGAGTGTAATGGTGTTATGAGTCGTGAGCCTGCTCCATCCTCCTCATCGGCCTCGTCTGATTTGTCAGCTACGCCCCAGGAACCAGCAGAATCCCGTAGTGCTAGCCTGGACCAGCGCCCTGATCCCAATGGGCGATCGCCATCCTTCGGTCAAACAGAGGGGGCATCCCCTCCCGAACGAACCCCGACTGCTCCGGCTAATTTTTCGTCGGTGACTCAACCCATCAAGGGTTCCCCTCAGGGTTCCCCTGGCGACTCAAACCGTCCCTCTGGTGCAATGCTCCTACTGGTGTCCCTTGGCCTAATGGGACTGGGCTTTCTGACAAACTTATATTGGCTGGGGCTAATCAGTAGTCTTGTTGCCCTCTTGTTATCGGCGCGAATTTTCTGGGCCGCTGTAGCTCCCCTCGTGGCCGAACTGATTACCCCTGCCCAAGTCCGGCTAACCCTTGCCATTGTGGGTGGTTTGACTGCCCTTGTCGGCTTTTTTCAACTAACGGGGATCAACCGTCGCCTTGGCCAATGGTTAACGGTCGAATCCTGGGACGGAGTGGGGGCCATTGGTGATTTGGTGGGGGCGGTGGGCCAAATCCTGATTGCCATTCTGGCGGTTTATATTGCTTGGCGGCAATATGTGATTTCCAAGGATTTGACCATTCAGCAAAATTTGATTACCCAACAGCAAACCATTGACTCCTACTTTCAGGGCATTTCTGATCTGGTTTTGGATGCGGAAGGTCTGCTGGAAGATTGGCCCCAGGAAAGGGCGATCGCCGAAGGTCGGACATCCGCCATTCTCGGTAGCGTTGATCCCCTGGGTAAGGCTAAAATCGTGCGGTTTCTCTCCCGTTCCCGTTTGCTGACACCCTTGAAGCGCGATCGCCACTTGGGACGGGCCATGTTGGATGGCATGGGAGGATATCAGGAGGATCGAGATTTTGGGATTCGGGTGATTGATTTAGGCGTAATGTTAGCCGCCGCTAACCTGGCCCAAACCGACCTACGCTGGACCGACCTGAGTGACACCAACCTAGTCCGCTCCAACTTGGAAGGGTGCGACTTAGTAAAAGCCAACCTGGCCCGCGCTATTTTGTATGAAGCGAATTTACGGAGTACGGACTTAATGGGCGCCCGCCTATTTTATGGTTCCCCGGATACGGCCAGTCCCCGTACCCGCACCGATGTGCCCGATTATCAAACAGGCACCTGCACCGGGGCCGTGGTGGAAAATGCTGACTTCACTGGGGCACAACGCCTCTCCGAACAACAGCGTTACTATATCTGTAGTTGGGGCGGTGAGAGAACCCGATCCACGGTGCCCGGTGGCTGCGAGGGCATTCCCAACAAATTGGGACGATGATGATTCATAGCTCTTGCCTTGTCAATTTTAGGCTTAGGGGGCGGTGGGGTTAGGGCGAGGGTTAGTGGCTGTATTGGCGATCGCTTGCAATTTATCGGGCACCGGGCTAGCGGTAGTCGCAGGTTGAAATTGATGAATCGGTTCTGGGCTGTGGGGCCGTTCTGCGGATGGGTTTTTCCCTTCTACCCAGTTAGAGGGGCGGGATTGGTCTATTGGGTTTGGTGCCAAGGTGGAGGCTGGCGCTAAAGCTGATTCTGAAGCGAGGGGGGCTGCTGGCGCGGGGTTCCCAGTGTTTTTGGCAATGGCCATATCCGGGAGAGGATTAGCGGTCTTGTAGTCTAGCGGCCTTGCATCTAAGTTCGTTGGAAGCTTGGTGCTGGTCTCTATCATGGTGGGTCTGGGAGGGGGCTGGGTTACAGTTTTATCCATTGCACCAGAGGATAAGTTTGTGAGATGGGCCTCTAATGCCACTGGGTCTAAGATGCGATCGCACACAATCCGTTCAAATTCATAGTTAAAGTGGGGAATCGGCTGGCCTCGTCGTTGCCAAATCTGTAAAATTTGTTCCACTGACACGACTTTGTAGCGTCCCTGATACAACGCCTCAATGATGGCCTTCACAACCCATGAAGATGGATAAACTCCCATCCAGGTTACGACCAACAGCCGGAGGGGGCGATCGGTCTCAAAGCTGTAATGACGCAGCAGATCGATGACCATTTCTTGAAGTTGGGATTCAGACGTTTCATCCATCATATCTGGAGCATGGTCCTGACCTAGCGGCTACCATGTCATTTGGCTTATTCCTCTTTATCCCCTCTATATTGCCATCACTATGCTGGGATAGCGTCCGTAATCGCTAGATTATTACGATACATGTCTAAAAAATGGCCGTGATGGGGGGAGCGCACCCCCTAAAGCAACACTAAAGGAAGATTTGGGGTGATCTTGATCGTTCAGACTCCAGTTATGGTGATCCTTTGTGTGGTGATCCCTGATTGACTGACAAAATTCAAACAGCCCTCACCCCAACCCCTCTCCCAGAGCGGGAGAGGGGCTTTCGACCCAAGAACCTGGTTTGAAGTCCCTTCTCCCCTTTTGGGAGAAGGGATTTAGGGAAGAGGGGCAAAGTTTTGTCA
>JAYKIC010000148.1:0-8504 GCA_035284985.1 Leptolyngbyaceae cyanobacterium | reverse complement strand
TCTTCAGCGGCGACAGCCTAGCCATTGATACTTGCGAATACCACGCTGAAGCCTATGATGGCCTAGAACTCGCCCCGCTGACGGAAGAATTGCAGGGGAGTGGTCTGATTGGACGCATCCATGGTGCCGTCCCCACCGCTAATATGGCGGTGTTGTCGGTGCGAGATCCAAATAACTTTTTTAGCCATCAAGAGTTTTCCTTACTCAGTCGTAAGGATGACGTAAACACCCAATTGGGCCAACTCCATCGCCATGACCAAGTGTGTGTGCAGGGGCGGATCTTGGATAACCCCAGTCCCCAAAAGCACGTTTTGGTAGACCACTTGGAAGTAATGGACACCTGGACCGGATTGGCTGACTATCCGGCCTACGAGTATGAGGCGGGTGTGCCAGAAGAATTGCTGGCTGGGCATAGTTTTGTCGGTAAGGTTCATGCCATTGGGACCGATGGACATATTTTGGTGACGGAATACAAAGATCAGGTGGTGCCGATTTTTGTGCGGGATGGGGCGATCGCCGCTTCCCTGTACCGGGGGGATATTGTCCGAGTCACCTACACGATTCAACGGGAACCCCAGCAACCCATTCACCTGCAACTGGATGGCACGGTGGCGCAGCCTTTGGAGGTGTTGGACTCAATGGCCTCCTGGCATGAACAACCCAAAACCTTAGTGGGGCAGTTGGTCAAGTTTCCCCAAAGTCCCCAGATTCAGCTCGATGTTTACGCCCTCAATGTAGACACCGATGGCATCCAGCGCACCTTTACCCTGGTCAATTTTGAGGATATGGAGGAGTTTGGCAGGATTGGCGATCGCCTAGCCGAAATTTGGGACAGCCATGCCGACACCGCCGTCAACGGGCGCAATTTCTTGGTCAATCCCGCCATTACGCTTCAGGTCCAAGGCATTGTTAACGTCATCTCCCCAGAGCAGGCCAACCCTCAGATTTTGCTAGCCGGAGTGGAATCCTTGGAAGTATTAGCTGATTCCTAAGTTCATTGAGATATAACTTAAATTCTGCCAACACATCTGATATTCTTCATCTCAGGTGAGAAACAGGGATACCGCGAGCAATATCAGAAAAGATATGACCCACAGCCAAGAAAAAGCACAAGCTATCCAGTCTGCATGGTGGCGGCGACCGCTGGAAACGTTGTTTCCAGACAAAACGTTTGATGGGCAATTGCAAAATCCTGGGACGGAACAACTGTTTGATTTTGATGATCTGGTCATGAAACAGGCGGCCCCCCTGGAATTTATTCGCCAAAATGTGGCCTATTATCCACCGGATGATGATCAGAATTGGTTCACCATTTTTGTCTCTGGTTTAGGCCAAACGGAGGCGATCGCCTCAAAGCGCAGTCGTCGATATGCGGAACGGCTCCTGACAGGAATTGCCAATTTAAATAATGGTTCCTATCTCAAAAAAAAGCCAATTCTGTCCCCCATTAATCCCTTATTGGACTGGGTTAATGCGGTGCTGGATTACCTTAGCCTTTCCGGTAGTCCGGTGATTGAAAACTGTGCCCAACTGATTGTGCATAGTATCGAACATCAACAGGTAGTCAACTTTGCCTCAGATAGCCATGGCACAATTTTACTAGGTAGAGCTTTAAAGCTGGCTAAAAAGCGATTTATTCAACATCAATCATCCTTTCCCGACTTTAAATCCCGTCGATATGGGGAAAAACGTTGGGAAGAGTTAGCCTATCAATTTATTCATGTGTTTGCCTTTGGTAACGGGTATCGCACATGGGTGAAAGGACCAAAATATATCATGGTTTTTATCGCTGGCGATCCCCTCGCAATCACCTTTGGGATGACTCCGGCCTACCTCCAATCCCTAAAATATAATGACAGTCAATTTATCGTGGCGGCGGGTGATCCGCTGACGGCAACTGTGGGACTGCAACCAGAATATATGCAATATCCTAAGCGCCCTGACATCCAATTTCTGATCTTTGAGTCCGTGTTTGAACCGGGTAATTTTGAAGCCCATAATATGATGTACACCATTGAATTGCTACGCCAAAGTTTTATCAAAAACAACTTAAAAGTGGGTGATTTTATCGGCTTATACCAGGCCCTTCACCAGGGTAGTCTTCAGTTGGTTACAGCGGCTGAGGCCATGGCGGAAGACTTTCCCTGGCCCCAGGATATGCCAGAGTATACGTGGAATGCGACGGGGGCATTTGCCAAGGCGTTGAGCCAGTTGTCTGATTAATGTTTGAATGCTATTAATGAAGCGATCGCTCCCCTAATTTAGCCAGATCCAGAGTTTACGGATCTCCAGCAAGAGTACTTTTTACGCTTCAAAAATTTGACAGATTGATATCAAAATTCCTAACAATTTATCGACTTCTTTAATGTAGTAATCTTCCACATCAATAAAGAGCACTTGCCCCGCTAATTTGAGAAATTTCCAAATCGTTCCAGTGGTGACAACGCCGTAAATGGGGTGAGTGCAGTCCGACTGATCTTGGCGCTGATTAAACAACTGAGCGGCAATCATGGTGGCGGCGCACTGGCCTAACCCGCTGGGAATACTTTCGTTTTTGGCTTCGGCGATCGCCAACACTGGATGGGCAATATAGTACTGTTCCGACGAACCACTCAAGATAAAGTCACAGCAACCCTCCAACCCTTGGGCCGGGTCCACCTCAAAATTGCTGCCAGAAAAAATCGAAATCCGGTTCTGGAGTTGTCGGCGCACCTCCATCAGCACAGGCATAATAATCAGTTCTGATCGGGCCTTCTCCGTGTTGATCACGCCCGCTAAGGGCACCTGATCCTTGAGAATTAGTTGCAGCAAATTGCTGGAGAGTACGGGAGCAGCCTCCGCAAACAGATCCTCCTGTTCATTCGTGACCACACCAAAGGTAGATTTAACGGTATTAAGCGTAAAACTGCTGTAAGCCACTGCTAATCTCCCCCTGATCGCTGTTCTGCAATAGTCTGCTGAATGAGGCTTAGGAAATCATTTTTAGTGAATGGCTTGGGTAGGAAATGGCGAAATCCTTGCCTGAGGGCAGCGGTAACGGTTTGCCTGGAATGTAAACCACTCATGGCGATACTGGGTAAGTCGGGGCGTTGCTCTAAGAGGCTTTGGAGAATCGCAAGGCCATCCATTTCCGGTAGCATGATATCGATAACGACGCAGGCGATCGCCCCTTGATGTTGGTGGAAAAGGGCGATCGCCTCCTCCCCATTGTTCGCCGTCATCGCCCGATAGTTGTGGGATTGCAGCATCATCCGGGCCACCTCCAGAATCGAAACCTCATCGTCCACCACTAGAATCAATTCTTGCTGACCGGGTTGAAGCGGCGATGTTTGACAAACTTCTCCTTGATCTAAAAGTTTGGCGGGTAAGCCCACCGTAAAGGTACTGCCCTCTCCGACTTGACTTTTGACATCGACCCAACCGCTGTGACTTTTGACAATGCCAATCACAGCAGATAATCCTAGTCCAGTGCCTTTGCCCAAAGGTTTGGTGGTAAAAAATGGGTCAAAAATCCGATCAATAATTTTCGGAGGGATGCCAGTTCCGGTATCCGTAATCGTAATAACGACATGGGGGGGAGGGGGTGTGGTGGAGCAGAAGGCACGAGCCATTGGTGGTGATGGGGTGCTATCTGGCTCGACCATCAGATGGTTCCGGTCCAGAATTGGTTTGTCTAGTATTGGTCCATGCCCCATTTGATTGCTGGCAACGATAGAAATTCGCCCCCCATCTGGCATTGCATCCCGCGCATTGACACACAGATTCATAAAAATTTGGTGCAGTTGGGTGGCATCTCCTAGAATGGGCCAAAGATCAGGATCGATATCACTTTGAATTTGAATATTTTTCGGCAGGGTTTGGAGTACAAGATCTTGAATTTCTTTGAGCAAGTGAGCCAGATTCAGGCTCATGCGTTTGCCTTCCACACCCCGACTGAAGGCGAGAATTTGTTTCACCAAATCCGCACCCCGACGGGCACTGGAATCTAAGGTGTCCAATAACAGACGGTTGCGATCGCTCAAGTTTGTAAACTGCAAGGGCAAGAGCTGCACCACCCCCAAAATCGGCGTAAGAATATTGTTGAGATCGTGGGCAATGCCGCTGGCCAGGGTACCCAAACTTTCCAACCGTTGCGCCCGTAAAAATTTCCGCTCTAGTTCCTTCTTCTCCGTGATATCCATATGAATCCCAATCATTCGCAGGGGTCGTCCGGCGGCATCATTAAACAAGCTGCTACTGACTGAAATCCAGCGACACTCTTGATCAGGAGTTAGGATGCGAAACTCGTCGGAAAATCCCTGGCCTTGGGCGATCGCCTCATCTACCTGTGCTCGAACGCGATCCCGATCCTCTGGATGAACGGCTTGCAACCATGGTTCCAGGGTATGCCCCAATTCCCCCCGCTGGCGATCGTAAAGAATCTCTAGTTCCGCACTCCAGGTCACGTCCTGGGTTTGCACATTCCACTCAAACGTACCAATTTTGCTAACCTGTTGGGCCAGAGTTAGGCGCTTTTGGGCTTGCTGACGGGCATCAATTTCCGTGCGTAATAGGGCATTGGCGGCAGCTAATTCCGCTGTCCGCTCTATCACCCGCTGTTCTAGAATTTCGTTCGCCTCCCGCAATGCCTCTGCCGCATGTTTGCGCTCAATGGCGTACCGAAGCGATCGCACTAACACATCCTGGGTCACTTGGCGCTTCATTAAGTAATCCTGGGCACCCTGACGCACCGCTGCGATCGCCAAATCATTATCATTGGTATTGGTCAGCACTACGATGGGCAATGTGGGCACGGCCTCCAGGAGACGACCGAGGGAGCGCAGGCCAGTGCTATCGGGTAGGGTTAAGTCCAGTAAAATCACATCAAAGGAATGCACCTTGCCATCAGGGTCGAGATCAGATTTACAGCTAGAGTCATCGCCATTGATGGTGGCGATCGCCTCCGCCAATCGCTTGACATGCACCACCTGAAAGCGGTTACGGACGGTTCCCTTCAGGACTTCCTGAAGCATCCGGGCCTCAGCCAAGCTATCCTCCACCAACAGCACATGAATGACCGACTTCGCTAAAACAGGTTGGATGGTAGTATGGCAGTTTCTAACCAAAATTCCTCAATCCCCCGAACAATTTTGAACAACTCCGCTAGGTTACGGGACTTGGAAATATAGCAATTAACATGCAGGTCATAACTCTTGGAAATATCCTCCTCATTACGAGAAGTGGTCAGCACAATAATCGGGATGTGTTTCAGCCTTGGATCTGCCTTGATTTCGGCCAACACTTCCCGCCCATCCTTGCGAGGCAAGTTCAAATCCAACAAAATCAGATCCGGTGAAACCATGGCCGATGCTGCATCGGTCACATCCCCAGATAGCTCCTGTGATAGTTGAACCTGCCGCAGATAATCCATCGCCTCCACCCCATCCCGCGCCACCACCACCTCGCATTGAACCGAGGTGCGTTTTAAGGCTTCTTGAATGAGGCGGATATCAGCCCGATTATCCTCGATCAGAAAGATAACTCTGCCGCTTGCGTGTGCTGACATGATGGCGATCGCGTCCCCCTACCGGAATGGTGAAATAGAATGTTGCCCCTTCGCCCAGTTGGGACTCAACCCAAATTTGGCCCCGATGACACTCCACAATCTTTTTGCAAATGGCCAAACCCATGCCCGATCCGGGATACTCATCACGAGTATGGAGGCGTTGGAAAATGACGAAAATGCGATCGCCAAACTGTGGATCAAGCCCAATGCCATTATCCTGAATCGAGAATAACCAGTGATCATCTTGACGATTAACACTGACATGGATCTGGGGCGGCACATCTGGCTTGCGGAACTTGATCGCATTGCCAATCAAATTTTGGAACAACTGCATCAACTGAGTCCCATCCGCCACAATCTTCGGCATCCGGTCATGGGTAATCACCGCATTCGCGTCAGTGATTCGGCCCCGCAAATTACCCAATGCTTGATCTAGCGCCGTTTCCACCGCCGTCAGCTCCCACTCCAACCCCTGCAAATCCACCTTGGAATAGGCCAACACATCATCAATCAGGGTTTGCATCAAACTCACCCCTTCCACCGCAAAGCCGATAAACTCCTTGCCATCCTCATCCAATTCCTCGTCATACCGCATTTCCAGCAACTGGACAAAATTAGCCACCTGGTTCAACGGCTCCTGTAAATCGTGGGAAGCCACATAGGCAAACTTCTTCAACTCCGCGTTGGACCGCTCCAAATCCTCCGCCAGCAGTGCCAATTCCTCCGCCTGTCGCAGCACAATATTGACAATCGCCTTCCTTAACTCCAAACAGGCTTTCACCTCCACCGCCTTCCACGGCAGCGAAGTCAGGCGCACCGTCTCCTGCCACAAACTGAAGGACTTGCGAGGACACAACCGCGCATCCCCATCCACCGCTTTCAACTCATAGGCATGGTTAGGATCACCCCCCCATTCCACCGTTTGCAGCACCTCTGGCCGGAACCACAACACATAACTCCGCTTGGAAATGGGAATCGCCAACAATCCACTAGCCACATCCTTAAACCGTTCCGCATCCGAATAAACCAATGGCAACGAATCCGTGTAAAACACCTCCTGATCCACGGACTTCGCTAACCACTGCACCAGATAACCCAATTCCGCCTCATCTGGCGTGCGTCCCACCGTTGTCCAATGGCCCCCAGCACAAATAGCGGCCCCCTGAGCATCCACCAAATCCAATAAATTCGGCTCATGCTGGGTCAGCCCCGTCACAAAATCATCATCCTGGGCGATGGACTCCAGCAAACTCGACTGCACCGCCGCCAACTTCATCCGATAGTGATAGTCCGCCTCCTCCTCTCGGTTGGAAATTTCCGAGAAAATGACCCGTCCCAAAAATTCGCACGCCTTCCGCAATTCGTAGGGCACCTGCTTGGGCGTGCGGTGGTGGCAAGCAATCAACCCCCACAGCTTATTATCCTTCATCAAAGAAATGGTTAAAGAAGCGGCCACCCCCATATTATGCAGATATTCAATATGGCAAGGATAGGGACTCCGCAAAATCGACAGGGTTAAGTCCACAGGCTGATTGGACACCGGATTAATCGCTGGAAACAGGGCCACTTCCCCCGCCTCCGCATTGGGAATGACCCGAATCCAATTGGACAAAAACATCTGACGGGCAGGTTTGGGAATATCCGACTCTGGAAAGTGCAAACCCAAATAGGATTCCATTGCCTCCACCTTATCTTCCGCCACCACATCCCCATGACCATCCTCATCAAACCGATAAAGCATCACCCGATCAAATCCAGTGACATGGCGGACTTCCTGGACAATAATTTGATAGAAGTCCTGAAGTTTTGGCGTACTTTCCAACTGCCGAATTGAAGCTTTGGCTAAGTGATAAAACCCTAGGAAAGGAATGCTTTCCTGGGTGAGGGCAGGCTCTAGTTCCAACACTAAAAATCCATCGGCAGTGCGATGGAAAATGGCATCGTAAACCCCATATTCATCCCCACAACGGCGGACCCAAATTTTGCTAGGATTCACCAAGTCTAAGTCGTTAGCCGCTAAGCCTGTTTGTAGTTGACTAAACTGGTAGGAATCAATTAAATCTTCTAACGTTTTACCAATCACTGCTTCTGGGGCTAACCCAAAGGCTCGATTACTGTTTTTGCTAACTTGCAGAATTGATAAATCCGACTCATTCAAGACCAGAAGAACCCCATGGGGTTGAATCTGAGCAATGGTATTTATTTGTGGCTGCTTTAAATGGGTTAGATTAAATCCGCTGGCTTCCAATTGTGCTGTGTCGATGGTGGTCATAAATCAGCCTCCCAGAATAATGGCCATGGTGACAGTACGCCACTCCTTTTACTAGCACAATAGCGTAGTGGACTCATCCCCAACCGAGAATTTCATTAAAACATTTTTAAGCCTTTTAATTTAACTCAAATCCATAGACTAAAATCTACTTTCTGTTTGATTTCTATTCAACTCTTTTTGCATTGAAAAGACAATTAAACTTTATTCACAAAAGTTTGTCTTCGTTGAAATCATTACTTTGTCTACTCCACAGGAAGTGTTACAATGCTTAGCCAAAATTCTTCAATCCGTTTGACAATATGAGCTAGTTCTTGCAGACTGGATGGCTTGATGACATAACAATTTCCCTGAAGCAAATAACTATTAAAAATGGTGGCGGTATCATCGGATAGGGTCAGCACCACAATGGGAGTACGCTTAAGCCGGGGATCGGCTTTAATGGTGGCTAGAATCGTTAGTCCATCTTGGGTTTGGGTAGCCATGGCCAAGTCAGGATCGAGCAAAATGAGGTGGGGCTGGGGAGTGTTGGCATATTGATCCTGATGACGGAGGTATTGAATGGCTTCGTCAGGACAGGTTATCACCACTATGTCACAGCCACTGTTTCCTTGGGTCAAGGTATCTCGAATGGTTTGAACATGGTCAGGATGATTATCGATAATCAGGACATGCTGTAATTTTGGCGAG
>JAYKIC010000147.1:0-4285 GCA_035284985.1 Leptolyngbyaceae cyanobacterium | reverse complement strand
CCCCAACCCCTCTCCCAGAGCGGGAGAGGGGCTTTCGACCCAAGAACCTGGTTTGAAGTCCCTTCTCCCCTTTTGGGAGAAGGGATTTAGGGAAGAGGGGCAAAGTTTTGTCAGTCAATCAGCTAGTTTTGTCAGGCAATCAACTCATGATCCCATTAATTAGCTGGTTGTCCTGAATGTGGAGGAGTTTGATAGAAGGGTTATATTGGGGATGGTCTAGGTAAAATCCCTGGCCTGCCGTGGGGTAAAGAATGTTGCATTGGTGGATTCATTGATGGCAGACGACCCAGGAATAATCCAAGAGCAGTTTGGCCTGCTGGATTCCGGGATGGCGTTGAGTCGAGGGTGTATTTATTGAAAACGATTTCACAAGGGCTGTCTGCACCGATTTTAAGGTGGGGTCAATTGTGTTGTATGGCTAGTGTTTTAAGTGGGTATTGCTAACAAATGGATGTGCATCAAGCGTTATCATTCGTTGAACATCAACTGGCTCGTCAAGGGGAGAAACCGCTCACCGATATCGAACGGGAGGTTTTCATTGGATCGTGGCAGGGAAAGTCCTACCGCACAATCCATCCGGTTAATCCAGAATATATTGAAAAATATGTTGCTCATGTTCTCTGGAAACGCTTGAGAAAAGTGTTAGATGAGCAAGATATTAAGAAAAGCCGCTTGCAGGGGGCGATCGCCCGCGCTATGAGCAAGTTTAACATTAAGCGTGTATTCATTAGTTACCGGGGACAGGAACCCGATCACACCCTAGCGGATCAACTCTATGCCTTTCTTAAGGAAAACGGCCATTTCCCCTTTGCCAGTAATTTGGATGCGATCGCCACCCTCCCTACCCAATCAGCCCCCGTGGAACTGGCCCAGACCGATCGGGAAAGACAATCCTGTGATTGCTTCATCTTACTGGTATCCTCCTCCGTCGCTGTCAGTGAAATTGCCATCGAAGAACTGCGGCAACTGCGAGACTGGCGTAGCGATAACGGCAAAATGATGCCCCTCATCATCGCCATTTTGATTAATGTGCCCCAATATTCCCTGCTGAGCCACGATTTGCGCCAGTACCTCAATGGAGCGATCCTTTGGCAATGGCACTCCGATGCCTACACGCCCAAGATTATGGACGCGATTCGCCAAATCTTGGATCAAGGAACCGTCAACCTGAGTTCCGGTCATCCCACCCAAACCACCACCGATTTACTGTTACCCGTCGTCCAGACCGCGAGTGGGACTAGAGCCGAACCTGGGTTCCACGGATCTGAGGCACCCACCACCGAGATTAGCATTTGGCCGTTGCCTACGGTGGACACCCCCGATTTACCAAAATATACCACCGTATTTTCACCCCCTACATCCACCCTTGTGGAGCCTAACTCGCCCTCTGCCCCTCGGTCCCCGAATGGGCGGTTGACAGAGCATGACAATGCCAAGACTCAAGCCACATCGTCGGAATTCTATCCCCTGCCCACTGCCGAGCCAGAGGTGCCCAAAGGGTTAGTGCAGCTAGAGTCGATTTACTATATTGAACGGCCCCCATGTGAAACCCAGTGTTACGATGCGGTTCAGCGTCCCGGTGCCCTAGTGCGAATCAAAGCGCCTCGGCAAATGGGGAAAACTTCCTTGATGGCCCGGATTCTTAAATACGCTAAAGAGCAGGGCTGTCAAGCCATTCCCCTCAGTTTTCAATTGGCGGATCGGGCGACGTTTCAGAATCTGACTAGCTTACTGCGCTGGTTTTGTATGAAAGTGGCGCGAAAATTAGGGGTTCCCCATCGTTTAGATGAATATTGGGTGGATACCTTTGGGGCTAAAGATAATTGTACTTATTATTTTGAAGAGTATTTATTGCCTGAAATTGACGGTCCCTTAGTCTTGGGTTTGGATGAAGTGGATTGTGTTTTCCAGTACCCCATCATTGCCGATGACTTTTTTGGCCTCTTACGGGCTTGGTATGAAGAAGCAGGCTACGGCATTGACGGCAGCAAGCTCTGGGAAAAGTTGCGTCTGGTGGTCGTTCACTCCACTGAGGTTTATATTCCGTTGGATGTGAACCAATCGCCGTTTAATGTGGGACTACCGATTGAGTTAACTGAGTTTACGCCCCAGCAGGTATTGGATTTAGCCCACCGCCACCATTTGGTCTGGTCAACGGCGCAAGTAGCGACCCTGATGACGATGGTGGGAGGCCATCCCTATTTGGTGCGGCTGGCGATGTACTACATTGCCAGAGGTCAGACAACCCTGGAGCAACTGTGTCATTCGGCTCCAACGGAATCCGGAATTTACGATGACCACCTCCGCCGCCATCTTTGGCATCTGACCCAACATCCCGATCTGGCGGCGGCTTACCATTTGGTGTTGAATGCCGATCAGCCCATTGCCCTGGATTCGGAACGGGCTTTTAAACTCCATAGTTTGGGCCTGGTGCATTTTCAGGGTAATGGCATTGTGCCGAGTTTTGATTTGTACCGCCAGTATTTTCGCGATCGCCTCCCCTCTCCTTCCTCCCCCTCCCTAGAATCCTAAGCGACTCCCATGATCTCATCGGTTACTGCCTCCCCGTCTACTCATCCCCCCACTCCCCACTACAAAGTGGGGGGCCACCTGCCCTTTGATGCGCCCAGTTACGTTGTGCGCCAAGCCGACGAAGACTTATACACGGCGCTCAAGCAAGGCGAATTTTGTTACGTGCTCAACTCCCGGCAGATGGGGAAAACCAGCTTGCGGGTTCGGACCATGCATCGGTTGGAAAAAAGCGGTATTGCCTGTGCCGCCATTGATCTCAACAAAATTGGTAGCCATGACATTACCCGCGACCAATGGTATGCCGGATTGATTCGGCGGGTAGTAACCTGCTTTCGGTTGCCCATCCAACTGCGCCCCTGGTTACAGGAGCGACAACTTTTGCCCCCGGTGGAACGGTTGAGTGAACTGGTGGAAGAGGTGCTGCTCAAAACCATTACCACCCCGATCATCATTTTTATTGACGAAATTGATGTGGTGCGGAGTTTACCCTTTCGCCTGGATGACTTTTTTGGCTTTTTACGGGCCTCGGATGAGTACGATCGCCTCACCTTTGCTCTCCTGGGCGTGACCACCCCCTCCGAGTTAATTCAAGACCCCAACAGCACTCCGTTTAATATTGGTCGAGCGATTGATTTGCACGGGTTTCAGTTAGAGGAGGCCCAACCGTTGGCCGATGGCCTGACCGATAAGGTAGCCGATCCCCATGTGGTGATGAATGCGATCCTCCGCTGGACGGGCGGTCAACCGTTTTTGACCCAAAAGCTCTGTCAATTGGTGGTGCGCCATTGCTTGGAACCTGCTTGCCATCATGTTGTTGCTGATCCCACGATGACGGTGAGGTGGGTGGATGAGTTGGTGCAGAAGCATCTGATCACGAATTGGGAAGCCCAGGATGAACCGCCGCATTTGAAGACCATACGCGATCGCCTCCTCCGAATTGAGCAGCACACTGGCCCTATGTTGCGGGTTTATCAGCAAATTTTAGAACATGGATCTGTATCCGCAGACAATAGCCGCGACCAAATCGCCCTACAAATGGCAGGTATCGTGGTCAAACGGGACAACCGCCTCCAGGCATATAACCAAATCTATGCCAAAGTGTTCGACTCAGTATGGGTGCAGCGGGCACTGGGTAGCCTCCATGCCGACTTCATGGACACCGTTACCAAGCAAGAGCAAAAGTTATTATCCATGCTCAGTGCCATTGAAGGCAAAGGACTGGATCATATTCTTAAAGAAATCCTTAGCTCGATTGTGGCGAAATTAGCGGAAATGTTTAGCGCCGATCGGGTGGCCATCTTTGTGGTGGATCAGGAACAAAATGAACTGTGGTCTATCGTCGCCACCAGCGGCAATACCAAAGAACCCAATATCCACATCCTGAACAATGCCCAAGATCAAGCGGAAATCACCGCCTTTAAGCAGTGGGTCCAGGCTGAAAATCCCCTCAAGGTGGCGGATATTGACGAGGACTATCCCATTCACCACGAACTTTTCCATCCCCTGCTGGATTCCCACTACACCTCGGTGGCCTTCATCCATCTGGCTAACAAAGTCTATCCCTCTTGCCATCCCTCCATGCCCTTGATGGATAAGCTGGATACCCAAGGGTTTACCCCTGGGGATGAACAGCAGTTAAAAGAGTACACCATCCCGATTCAGCGAATTTTGGAGCGATGCCAGGATTTTTATCGCCTCACCCAGCGGCTCCAGGCATCTGAAGCCTTGAATGAAGCGGCTAGTTCTTTGTCGA
>JAYKIC010000146.1:0-6386 GCA_035284985.1 Leptolyngbyaceae cyanobacterium | reverse complement strand
CCACTTTTTTTTGATTGAAGGGGATTATCTCAACCTTAATTTGGTCGAACAATTTTCAACCCAATGTGTCAATTTGAATACCCATCACGCTGACAACTTACCAGCATGGCAACCGTTAAATAAAGTGGTGGCGAATATTCCCTACTACATCACGGGACCAATTTTAGAAAACCTGTTGGGCACTATTAGTCAGCCTAATCCCCTGCCGTTTGATTCCATTGTGTTACTAGTGCAAAAAGAGGTGGGCGATCGCCTTTGCGCCACTGCTGGAACTAGGGCATTTGGTGCCCTATCGGTACGGGTTCAATATTTAGCGGCTTGTGAAATGGTGTGCTTGGTTCCCGCTAAGGCATTCTCTCCCCCCCCAAAAATTGACTCCGCTGTTGTTCGGTTAAAGCCTCGCTTATTTGACCCCATTGCTCCTAATCCTAAACGGTTAGAAACCTTGGTGAAAGTAGGATTTGCTACGAAACGCAAAATGTTGCGAAACAACCTCAAAAGCTTGGTAGAACGCGATCGCCTTTCGCAGATTCTAGACACGCTGGCAATCAACCCCCAAGCTCGCCCTGAAGACTTAAACGTGGCTCAATGGGTCGCCCTCAGTCAAAAAATTGATGAGTGTCTAACCGCATCATCCTGATTGTCTGCCAAAACTCCCGAATTGTAAAACTTGGGCCATGAGAAATGTTCCCTGCTAACAATTTCTCTGGCTGAATAGGGGCTAGACATCGGCTAGATATTAACTTCATGGCCAAACATAAGCACCTGATTGACTGACAAAACTTTGCCCCTCTTCCCTAAATCCCTTCTCCCAAAAAGGGAGAAGGGACTTCAAACCAGGTTCTTGGGTCGAAAGCCCCTCTCCCGCTCTGGGAGAGGGGTTGGGGTGAGGGCTGTTTGAGTTTTGTCAGTCAATCAGCATAAGCACATTAACCAGTTGAGAATATGATCCCCAGCCTTCTATTTAAACCTAGTCAAAACTGAATATCAGCTACTTTAGATACCATTTGCCTGTTCTAGGAATTAATTTTTATTTATCAAACTAATTATGGTTGGATGGGTTGTTTTTTTTGTTTTTGTTGTGCTAGCGTATGTGCCAAGTACACAGCTTGATGATCCACTTATTTAACTTCCCAGTACCTTGCTGAACATGACCGATCAGCCAATATTGGCTGTTTCTATTACCAGTTTTAGCGACGTAGTTCCAGCTACGTACTATGACTGATTTATGGCCCTGTTTACATCAAGGCTTGGGCAATCCAGCCGCTGGGAACTCCGACTATTCATTTTTTATCGTGTCGTTTGGTAAGTTCAAAAGGATAGGCAAATGTCAAAATCTGCAAGATTGAGCATGGAGCAGCAATTTCAACTCCAAGTTTATCGAGAAGAAGTAAAGTCCCTTGATTTGGAACAGTCCCAGGAATATCTGCTGAAGCTACTGCGACAGATGATGCTCAAGGATAATCAATTTAAGAACCTGCTGCATTCTCGGTAACAGGCTCTCAGCGATCGCAACTTCAGCTCATCTTAATTTTGTGCTACGGTCACGCTGTATCTTGCCTTGAGCAGGGTACAGCGTCTTGTGTGTGGATTTGAACCCACCCCACCCTCTAAGCCTTGCCCTAAAGCAGGGGATACTCTATTGGTGGTCCCGTCATCGGAATTTTTAGACCTATAGCCGACTGGGGGGCGATCGCCTAGGGTATTTTCCCTGACTTTGTTACGAAATATTACTTTATCTGTCAGAATTGAGACTCAACCTATCGGTATCCTTTATGGTTTGAATGGACTTGTCAAACGACAAGCTGTGTACTTTGACAAAGCTGACAAGGAGACCTCAGAATTTCGATTCTGAGTAGTGGATATGATCATGACGGAGGTCATCACTCCATTTTTTGGAGGTGGTGGCTTTTGTTATTTTTAGATCGGCGTTTTCTCCATTCGCTAGCATAATGATTAGGGATACATTTGCCTGTTCCCTGCTCTGTTTACTGGCACTGGATGATTACCATGGCTCAATCTCGACTAAATGTGCTGGCGGACTATCTGCGTCCCTATTGGAAAAATTCCGCCCTAGGCATTGCCGCGCTACTGGTTGTCAATGTTCTGGGAGCCTATATTCCACAGTTCATTCGCACCAGCATTGACCAGTTGTCAGAAACCCTGAGTTTTAATGCAGTACTCCCGTCAATTCTGTTGATTTTGGGTTTGGCTTCGGTGATGTGGGGGGTTCGTATGGTCTCCCGTATTCTCATTTTTGGAGTGGGGCGGCAGGTAGAATTTGACCTTAAACAAAAGATTTTTAACCATTTGTTGACCCTAGAACCTGCCTATTTTTCCCGGAATACGGTGGGGGATTTGATTAGTCGCTCCACTAGTGATGTGGATAATATCCGGCGCTTATTGGGATTTGCGGTGCTGAGTTTAGCGAATACATTGTTTGCCTATGCCTTCATTCTGCCGTTCATGCTAGCGATTGATGTCAAGTTATCCTTAGCGGCGTTGTCAGTTTATCCAGCCATGTTTTTCATGGTGCATTTTTTTAGCGATCGCCTCCGTTCCCAGCAATCCCAAGTGCAGCAGGAAAACTCCAATATCAGTGATCTGATTCAGGAGGACATGAGCGGCATGGCATTGATTAAAATTTACGCGCAGGAAGAAAATGAGCGACTGGCATTCCGCGAGGTAAACCAACGGTTACAGCAAGCTAACCTCAAGTTAGGCCAAACCCGTAATGCCTTGTTTCCCTTGTTAGGGGGATTGGCCAATATTAGTGTGTTGGCGGTGGTGGCGATGGGGGCTGGGGCGATCGCCAACAATACCCTATCCATCGGCGATTTTGTTAGCCTGCAACTGTATGTGGGCCAGTTGGTATTTCCAACGGCGTTGCTAGGGTTTACCATTAGCGCCTACCAGCGGGGCGAAGTGAGCTTGGATCGGATTGAGGCCATCCTGCAAGCGCAGCCCCAAATTCAAGATGATGCCCACGCCCACGCCCTAGCGATCGACCAAATTCAAGGCCGCTTGGAAGCCCGACATCTCACCTATTCCTTCCCCGATAGCCAGGTCCCTGCCCTCAAAGACGTTAGCTTTGTGATTGAACCGGGGGAAACCGTAGCGGTGGTAGGCCCCATTGGGTCCGGCAAATCCACCCTGGCTAACGCCATTCCTCACTTGTTGGATATTGCGCCGGGGCAGCTTTGGCTGGATGGATACGATATTACCGCTACCCGGCTACAGGACTTGCGACGGGCGATCGCTTACGTGCCCCAAGATAGCTTTTTGTTTAGCACTACCATCTCTAACAACATTCGCTACGGTTCCCCCACCATTGATGCAATTGATGTGGAGTATGCCGCTAAGCAAGCCTATATTCACGCCGAAATTCTCAATTTTCCCCAGCGATACGACACCATTGTGGGGGAACGCGGCATCACCCTATCTGGCGGTCAACGTCAGCGCACCGCCTTGGCCCGTGCCCTCTTAGTGGATGCGCCAATTTTAATTTTGGATGATTCCCTTTCCAGTGTGGATAATCAGACTGCCACGGCCATTTTGCAAAATCTCTCCTCCGACACCCAGCGCAAAACCGTGTTGTTTATCTCCCACCAAATGGCGGCTGCGGCCATGAGCGATCGCATTTTTGTCATGGATCAGGGCACCATCGTCCAAAGTGGCACCCATGATGAACTGGTGGCTCAGGCTGGACTCTACCAAACCTTGTGGGAACAACATCAGTTAGAGGAAACCCTACGGAACTAAAGTTTACGATTTCCTGAAAATGGGTCAAACCTGGGGGCTAGGGAGTTTGCTCCCGTTGCAAAATTCGTTCCTCGAAAGCGTCCCTAAATAGGTAAACTGTTCACTAGCAACCTATTCACTCGTGTCTTGAGACATTTTTGAGCATATGCGTCAATATCGATCCATATTATCTCTACTTTTCGCTGTATTGGCTGTTTTCTTAGTGAGCTGTAGTGGTGGACCCTCCACCGCCAATGGTCCAACCTATACCGATGCTGAGATCCAGTTGTTGCAGTCTTATAAAACGAATCTCCAAGCCTTTCGCGATCGCGCCACTGAGTTAGATGGTTTCATTCAAGACCAAGAATGGAATGACATCAAATCCTTGATCCATGGTCCCTTGGGAGAACTTCGTTTTCGCCTATCCACCGTTGTCCGTAGTTTGGAACCGAGCTTGCAGCCCAAAGCCAAAGAATTAGCTGATGATACCCTCCGTGCCATTGTGTTGATTGATGAGGCCGCCACTCGATTTGATCCCGCCGCCTCCAGTGTTGCCTACGATCGCTTAATGGAAGACTTTGATCGCTTCTTGGATTTAGTCCCAAGCTTTTAAGACAAGCGAATCGTAATGTTAATGGTGCTGGTTGCAGCATAGATCTGAACCAAAAGCCCTGGTTTCCTCTGAGAAACCAGGGCTTTTGGTATTGACCCGACTGCCAGGGGAATCCAAGTTGGCTGATGGTTTGGCTGGTCCATCAATGTGAAGAAACATAAAATTCCAGTGAATCCCTATTCTGACTGTCCCATCTAGCCCTGAAACTGATTATGATGAAGCGGATTCTGGCGGCAGATTTTGGCACGGAGGGAAAGGAATGATTCCGGTAATTTTGGCGGGTGGTAAGGGGGAACGATTCTGGCCGGTGAGCCGGATTCAACGTCCGAAGCAGTTTTTATGCTTGGATGGGAGCGATCGCAGTCTGCTCCAAGCTACAGCGGATCGATTGTTGCCGATGGCGGGGGATTGGAGCGGCATCTGGGTGATTACGGCTTCTCACTTGGCCGATGGTGTGCGTCAACAGTTACCGGATTTGCCGGAAGAAAATTTGCTGGTGGAAGTCGAGGGCAAGGATACGGCCCCGGCTGTGGCTTGGGCGACCCTGGAAATTGCCAAGCGTCATGGTGAGGATGCCGTGGTGGGTTTTTTCCCCGCCGATCATTGGATTGGGGAACCGGAGAAATTTATTCAAACCCTAAAAGCGGCGGCGGCGTTGGCGGTGAAGGAAGGGGCGATCGCCACCCTCGGCATTGCTCCCACCTACCCCTCCACCGGATACGGCTACATTGAACAGGGAGAGGCGATCGGCACCATCGATGGTCTCACCGCCTACAACGTCACCCGCTTCACCGAAAAACCCGACCAGACCACCGCCGAATCCTTCATCGCCAGCGGCAAATTTAGCTGGAATGCCGGAATGTTCATTTTTCCCGCAGGGGTAGCCCTCGCCGAATTACGCACCCACGCCCCCGATATCGTCAACCCCATTGACGAACAGGGACCGTCCGCCTATCCCAACCTGCCCAAACTCAGCATCGACTACGCCATGATGGAAAAGACCCAGCGGGCCTGTGTCGTACCCGTCACGTTCACCTGGGATGACTTGGGGGACTGGAACGCAATGGAACGACTCCACAAGTTGCAAAACGGTGAGATGGACAATGTGGAGCTGGGGCAGCACGTAGGCCGAGACACCACCGGATCTGTGGTTTACACCACCGATGCCTCGGAAGTTGTGGTGACGATCGGACTTAAGGATGTGGTGATTGTGCGGGATGGCAAAGCGACGCTGATTGCCGATAAGTCCCGCACTCAGGAAATCAAGCAGGTGTTGCAGACCCTGAAGGAAAATCCTGAATATCGGGAACTGCTGTAAATCTGGAGTCAATCTGGAGTCTGAGCGAAGCGGTGCGTTAGTCACGCACCCTACTAGCTACTGAGCTTTTATGGTGAAATCACTTGTTTGCTTAGACATTTCAGCTTGTTTAGCAATATATTCTAAGGCTGCCGTTGTCATCAGATTAGAGCGAGTCGTTCCACTTTGCTGGGCTAGATTGTCAATTCTAGTTAAGATTCGTTCTGAGATAGCGATATTGACCTGTTGCTTTTTTCCCGATAGCTTTGCCAGGTCAACGTCCACAAATGCCCATATTCCATTAGCAAAGTCAGGATTTTGCTGATGGATCTCAATGGGTAATGGTTCTGGAATCAGATCGTCATCCATCAGTAAACCTTCAACATGACATTCGATAGCCTCTATGACTTCCAATAAGGCTTCATCAATTGTCGTGCCAGCCGAGAAACAACCTGGTAAATCTGGTACAGTGACTCCATAATCACTATCGATGTCTTTGTGAATAACTACAGGAAGTCGCATTCTTTGCCCTTATTTCCTTGCTATCTGGATCTGACTTAGAGATTAGTCCCACCCCGCTTGCTTAAAAATTCCTTTGAGTGTTCCGGTCCTGATTGACTGACAAAACTTTTCCCCTCATCCCTAAATCCCTTCTCCCACAAGGGGAGAAGGGACTTCAAACCAGGTTCTTGGGTCGAAAGCCCCTCTCCCGCTCTGGGAGAGGGGTTGGGGTGA
>JAYKIC010000145.1:0-7467 GCA_035284985.1 Leptolyngbyaceae cyanobacterium | reverse complement strand
GTTTTCTACAACCGGGGAATCGTTACGAAGATTTAACCAACCCGATAGGGGAAGCAATGGGCTAGATGAACGGCTGATGTTGGCACTGACGACTATCAGCGTGAAGGTGACAATGGCGATCGCCACGATCCGCAACAGACCTTTGAGGGTTCGACTTAACACAATGGCTGCCAACACGGCCAGAATAATACTGACAATGAGTTGGTCCAAACTAATACCCCCCTGCTGTAGCCCTATTCCCTATCTATAATATAGCCAGTATCGACAAAACCCCAGAAGAGTATCGGAGGGATCGTAACACTTTCCCCCTGTACTCTCCCAGGATTTATCATCGCCCTAAAGCACTGTAACTAGGCTGACAAGCGTATGAAGCCTAGGGTGAAACCGACTCCTGAGAACGACGTTCCTGACGTTTTTTCAACAGCGGAGTTGAGTTGTTGGAAGAAGAACGACGAGTGTTAACCTGGCGGCTAGAACGGCGCTTACGTCTCGGTTCCTTCGGCTCATCATAATGGTGATGCGTGTCTTGATCAAGGTTCATCCAATTGGGACGATCCTTATCGTAAACCATTTGCAGGGCAGCAGCAGCAATCGTATGGGGTTCATAGGTATCCGCTAATTCCGCCACGATCGGCAGGAAGGACGCTATCCGCTCACCCGTTAGAACATCTTCCAACTTAGTCTTCAGACTGCGAATGTGTCTCGCTTCAATTTCAGCACGGGTAGGAATATTGCCCCACTCCAGCTTTTGGCGGATGTGGCGCTCAATCGCCTTCAATCGATGCTTATCGAGAGGATGGACAATGGAAATAGCCATGCCTTCCTGACCAGCCCGTCCGGTGCGACCAATCCGGTGAACGTAACTTTCAACACTATCGGGCAAATCAAAATTCACCACATGGGAGAGATTGTCCACATGTAAGCCACGGGCAGCAATGTCAGTGGCCACAACCCAGCGAACTTGTCGCTGGCGAAAACGCAGTAGCAATCGTTCCCGCTGGGATTGGCTCAAATCACCATGATATTCATCGACGCTATGGCCCGCAGCCTGTAACTGTCGGGTTAAATCAGCCGCAGCCCGCCGAGTCCGGACAAAAATGAGAGCCGATTCTGGATCTTCCATTTCCAAAATGGGCAGTAAGGCTCTGGACTTATTCCAGCCACGGGGTACGATGTAAGCCACTTGGTTAATGCGGGTGGGGGCAGCTTTGGGCTTTTCCACAGTGACGGTGACGGGCGATCGCAAAAACTTGGTCGCCAAGGCACGAATTTGGGGGGCCATGGTGGCGGAGAAAAAGGCAGTTTGACGCTCTGCCGGAGCTTGACTGAGAATTTTCTCTACATCCTGAATAAAGCCCATATTGAGCATTTCATCGGCTTCGTCCAGCACCAACCAACCCAACTCATCTAAATTGAGTTCACCCCGCCCCAATAAGTCAATGATCCGACCGGGGGTTCCAACCACAATTTGGGTTCCGCGCCGCAGGGATTGGATTTGGCGCTCAATCGACTGACCACCGTACACCGAGAGGGTAAACAAACGGCGATCGTTGTTGAAACTCCGAATCGCTTGATAGACCTGCAAGGCCAGTTCACGGGTTGGGGTGAGAATGAGGGCTTGCACCACCTTCTTCTTGGGATCAACCAACTCCAGCAGCGGCAGCGAAAATGCAGCCGTTTTGCCCGTACCCGTTTGAGCTTGGCCCACCACATCTCGACCCGCCAAAATATGGGGGATCGCTTGGGACTGAATTTCGGTTGGGGTGGTGAATTCTAAGTCTTCTAGAAGGGCAACTCTTGCTTCCGATAAACCTAAGCTTTTGAATGAAAGCTCCATTGTTGTGTTTCCTACCATTGTTTAATCTAAATGAATAACTCTAAGTTAGTTCTGCGTTTGCTGAGCATCATGGAGATGCTGGGGTTGGGTGCGCTCTTTCACACAACACCGTCTTGATAAATACGGGTGGCTCAGGTTTGCTCAACCGTGAACCGCCATTACTTGGAACATTTGCTTAATTCACAAACAAAGCCAAACCTTAGCCATCGAGACGGTGCAACAACCCTAAAAGGCTAAGGCCCTTTCAAACGCACCATGTAGCTGCGTTTGCGAATCCGCAACCTGACCATAAAGGTCGTACACATCAGCGTCGGTAATGAGAACAGGTGCGATCGCCCCCAACCTCACATCCCCACGCACATACACCACCCCATCGACCTCCGGGGCAAACCGAGCGGAGCGTCCAATATATTCACCAGTGGACGGGTTTTCTTGCTCAATCAAAACATCGACAACGCGACCGACTTCCGCCTGATTTTTCTTCAGGGAGATGGTCTGCTGAATCTGCATCAGGCGATCGCGGCGGGCATCCATCACGGATTGGGGCACCGGGTTTGCCAGGGTTGCGGCAGGAGTCCCTTCCTCAGCGGAAAAGGTAAAGACCCCCACATGGTCAAACTCATGGCGCTGGATAAAGTCAGCCAAATGCTCAAACTGCTCATCGGTTTCACCGGGAAAACCGACAATCAAGGTAGTGCGTAAGACCGCTTCAGGTAACGCGGATTTAATCCGCTCTATCACTTGATCGTTGACTTGACCTTGCCAAGGCCGATTCATCCGCCGTAGCACTTCAGGGTGGGAATGTTGCAAGGGCAAATCCAGATAAGGTAAAACATTGGTCGTATCCCGAATGGCATCCACTACGGACGGGGTCAGCCCAGTGGGATAGGCATAGTGCATCCGAATCCAGGGGATCGGCACCCGCCCTAGCGCCCGCAGCAATTCAGCCAGTTGGGGCTTCCCATAAAGGTCCAAGCCATAATTAGTCGTAATTTGGGAAATTAAAACAATTTCTTGAACCCCTTCACTCACCAATTGCTCCGCTTCCGTCACAATAGACTCGATGGAGCGCGATCGCTGTTTCCCCCGCAACTGGGGAATGATACAAAAAGCACAACCATAGTCACACCCTTCAGCCACCCGCAAATAGGCCGTCCCCTCAGTGGTCGTCCGGTATCGGGGCACAGACTCGTCCGCAATATAGGTTGGCTGGCTAGATATTTCTGTGACCCGCTCTCCAGTTTCGGTGCGACGGATCACGTCAACGATTTTGTGATAATCACCAGTGCCAACCACCGCCACCGCTTCAGGTAATTCCTTTAGCAAATCTTGCTGGAAGTGCTGGGCCATACACCCTGTGATAATAATGCGCTTGTTGGCCTCCGCTAAAGACACCAGCTCTTGGACAGACTCTTCCCGGGCAGCCTGAATGAAGCTACAGGTGTTAACGATAACATAGTCAGCCAATTCTTCATTACTCTCCACTGGATAGCCCGCTGCTACCAGCAGCCCCAGCATATGTTCGGTATCTATTCGATTTTTCTCACAGCCTAAATGTGAAATAGAAATAATCGGCTTGGTACCCATATAGTAAATGTTGCCAATCAGATAGGATGGACAGGTTAAAGAGCCACTGATTAAAATCAGCGTCAAATATTACCTAAACGTGTGCAGATAGATTCAGTCGCCGCCACTCCCGGATAGGGGAGCGATCGCTTATCAACGGACAGACTGCTTACGCCTATACACTCATCCATCAGACCTGGAAACGTCATGACAGGGATAAATTACCGCCGATTGCAACCGCATATCATAAATACTTACAACACCATACTATCGCAAAAATGCATAACATATCTAAACATTTTGAAAAAACCAGGATATCCGACGAATTTCTTGCCCTTAGCCGCCTAAACATCCAGAGCGCTAACGGAAATAGATAGTCAAGCTTGCCTAGCTCGTATGGTTGCCGCTTCGTTGCCGTTTTTCAGTATAGCGAACTTCCCCCAATTCAGGGAGTGTCACCGGAAAATAGGAGGGATTTGAACGTTGTTGGAAATGATACTAGACCCACACTGGGAGCGGCATACATCCGTATTTGCGAAACTTTGTTAAGAAATATTTAGGTGGTACTGGGGTGGTACGTAAAGGCTGGTGGGGCAGAGAGATGGATTTCTAGACGGAATTGTAGGCTGTCAATGCCCCTAATACTGTTAAAGTGATGTTTGGCGAAGTGAGTACAAGATTTAAAACCTGCGACAACAGTCCTAGGGTTAATGTTCTTGCCGCTGCCATTGACTAAACCTGGGGTTGGGGATAGTTGTTATGCTTCCCCCTCAATTCCTTGCGGATGTTAAGGTCTTGCACCTTAGCCTTCAATCTAGGTTTAAGCGTTTGTTTTTTAGGATATCGTCGGGAGTCCGAAGCAGAAGGCGTTACGTGGACTTAATGCAGCTATTTAGGACCAGTCACCCAGTGATTGGTGTTGTACACCTCCAGCCTCTACCGACCTCTCCACGTTGGGGGGGAAATTTGCGGTTTGTCATTGACCGGGCTGAACAAGAGGCGACCGCCCTAGCATCAGGGGGGGTCGATGCCATTATTGTGGAAAATTTCTTTGATGCACCGTTTACCAAACATCAAGTTGATCCGGCGGTCGTCAGTAGCATGACGCTAATTGTGCAACGCCTGATGACCATGGTGTCCGTGCCGATTGGCCTTAATGTTCTCCGCAATGATGCCCACAGTGCGCTGGCGATCGCCGCCTGTGTGGGCGCTCCGTTTATTCGGGTCAACGTGTTAACTGGGGCGATGGCCACCGATCAAGGCATTATTGAGGGACAGGCCCACGAATTAATGCGGTATCGTCGAGAATTGGGCAGCGACACCAAAATTTTAGCGGACGTATTGGTCAAACACGCTACCCCCCTAGGAGTCACTGATTTAGTGACTGTGGTGCAGGATACATTAGAGCGCGGCTTAGCGGATGGGATCATTATCTCTGGTCAATCCACCAGCAGCCCCCCTAACTTAAAAGATTTAGAAATGGCCACAGTTGCCGCCAAAGGTTCACCCATTTTGATCGGCAGTGGAGCCTCCTGGGAGAATATTGGCGATTTAATTCAGTGGGCCAATGGGGCCATTGTTTCTAGTTCCCTCAAGCGCAAGGGAGATATCGCCCAGCCCATTGATCCCATTCGAGTTCGACAGTTTGTGGAAGCGATGGAATCTGGAGCGGCAATGAAGCCAGCCCAAACTTAACATTCAGCAAGTATTGGGTAGCCGGAATCAATCGGCGAATAACTTCATGGGGGTCAGTTGCCTGAATTTGGGCGGAACAGCCCAGAGATAAAAGGGTAACTATTATAATTAATGGGTCAATGAGCTTTGGGCTGTTAGAGCCTGTTTGAACACTCGGAGCATTGTATCGGCGACTCCAAGTCGCGGCTACACAGGCAAAACCTGCCGACGCAGGTTAGGTTCCGTTAGTCCGCTGTTGCGGCCTTTGTTTTTATAGCCGTGATTTTAATCGCCCCTGATAACAAAGCTCAGCGCCTTTTGAACGTATTTGTTAACGATTGAAAACATTTGGGCCAATCCTATGAGACGCCGACATCAACAATTACCATGGATTCACCGCTATTCACGCTTCATTCTGGGAGCGATCGCCCTTGTTGGAGCCATTGAAAATATTTACTTAACCTATATCAAACTAACAGGGAGCAGTGCGGCCTGTCCCACCAGTGGATGCGATCAGGCCCTCTCTAGCCCCTACGCCACCGTATTTGGGGTTATTCCCCTAACGGTCTTTGGCTTCCTGGCCTACGGGACCATGCTCTTGCTCTCAGCGGGACCGTTGCTGGTTAACCCAGACACCGACAAAACACTCCGCAATAAGCTCGAAGAAACCACATGGCCGCTGTTATTTGTGCTGGCCTCTGCGATGACCGTGTTTAGCGGCTACCTCATGTTTATCCTGACCACGGAAATTCAAGCCGTCTGCGTGTATTGTATTGCCTCGGCGCTGATGAGCCTGACTATGCTAATTGTCACCTTGGTGGGCCGGGTATGGGAGGATATTGGTCAATTGCTGTTTACGGGTTTTCTAGTGTTTGTCGTTACCCTAGTGGGTGTGCTTGGTCTTTTCTCTGGGGTTAACGCGGGGTCTAGCGGTGGTGAAGTAGTGGCGACCAATGCCCCGCCCCCCGCATCGACCACATCAGGACCAGCGGAAATTGCCTTAGCCCAGCATTTATCAAGTCTTGGCGTTCGAGAGTTTGGGGCATATTGGTGTCCCCATTGCCATGATCAAAAAGAGTTATTTGGCAAGGAAGCGTCTACTTATCTCAATTATGTGGAATGTGCCCCTGATGGCTATGAGGGGCAACCTGAGGTCTGCCAGTCGGCTGGAGTCACGGGCTATCCGTCCTGGGAGATCAATGGTCAGGTTTATGGTGGGGTGCGTTCCTTGAATGAGCTAGCGGATTTATCTGGATATACTGGCCCCCGGGATTTTAAAAACTAGTGGGCAAACTCGATTAATCAACCTGTTCGGGTTTAGGGTGGGGTGCAGGGTACCCCACCCTAATACTCACCACCATGTCCACTACAACATTACCCCCTTCCCTCGCGGCAAGAATACATAGCCAGGTGCGTTGTCACGCACCCTACACTGCTGTTATCCCCCTATCATGAGGTAC
Organism: Leptolyngbyaceae cyanobacterium; assembly: GCA_035284985.1. Taxonomy (GTDB): domain Bacteria; phylum Cyanobacteriota; class Cyanobacteriia; order CAKZMO01; family CAKZMO01; genus JAAHGY01. The sequence goes on along the minus strand of JAYKIC010000145.1, from coordinate 930 downwards.
ACGGTGCCGGATCACTTTATTGATCAATCCACTCCACTTTGGCTTGAATGGGAATGCGGGGACTTGTAGTGGTGGGGGTGTCACTATAGCCTAAATAGAGATAGCCAAGGCAGCGATCGCGCTCTTCTAGTCCCAAAAACGTTTTCATCGCCTCAGTATAGGTCGGGCCACCTGATCCCCAAAAGGAGCAGATACCATAGGCGGATGCCGTTAGCGCCATATTTTGCACAGCGCAAGCAACCGCCTCAATTTCTTCAATCTCAGGAATAGTTTCTGATAATTGCCGTTTCATGCATAGAACGATTACATGGGATGCGGCCATAACATTTGTTTTGAGCCGTTCTAACTTATCTGGGTTAAGCTGCTCTGGAGACATGGTTGCTTGGTACCAAGTGGCCTGAAAGTTTGCCAAGGATTTCAGCCCTAGCCCCGTGTAAACTTTGAAATGCCAAGGCTGGGTTAATCCATGGCTGGGTGCCCATCTAGCATTTTCTAAAATTTGCCACACCAAATCATCCTCAATCCTCATACCATTAAATAGGCGAGGCTTCGTAGAACGACGGGATCGAATAAAATAATGCAAGCTATCGACGGAGAAACTAGCCATTACTTATAGAATGATGCTTTTTTTTCAGTAAAAAGGGAAGTACGTAAGGTATTGTAGCGGTTTGCCCGTAGTCCTTAGGCATAACTCCAATCCTCCAGACACATTAATCTAATAACTACTGATTAAGAACCACCAACCTTTTATGCTCTAGTACGATACCATAGTGCCATATAGGTAATTCTTTTAGTTTAACCCTTCAAATTCGCACAACGCTCATGGGCTTACCGATGTCTGATTCTAATGCAATGACTATTCGTTCCTGGCAATATCGCGATTTGGAGAAGATTGCTGACGTTAGTTTGCAAATGCAGTCGGGCCTTGAT
>JAYKIC010000144.1:0-2711 GCA_035284985.1 Leptolyngbyaceae cyanobacterium | reverse complement strand
AGGCTTGAGCGACTCGATAGCGGACTTGCCAATCCGCATGGCTTATCTGCTCAATCAGGAGGGGAATAGCGCGACGATCGCCCAGTTCCCCTAGGGCACCAATGGCGATCGCATGAATCAGGTCGTTCTCCCCAGATAGGGCATCCACCAAAATATCAAAACTGCGGCGATCGCCCAATTCTCCCAACGCAGCCAAAATACTGAGCTGAATAATCCAGTCCTTCGTTTCGTAATACAAGGTCTTGAGATCCTCAAAGGCTGCCGTTAGCCCCAGCGCCCCAATGCTATCAGCGGCAGCAGCCCGTACATCAGCCTCACTATCGGTCCGCAAGGCATGGCGCAACAACTCTAGACATTGGGCCGGATCATGTTGCCCCACCGTCGCCAACTTAGATACCGCTGCATATCGCACCCGTGCCTTGGGATCATTCAACACTAGTTGCACTAAATCTAGCGCTATTCCCGGCGGTAAATCAGTCAATTGATTAATGGCACTCAACCGTTGCTCATACACCTCAGAGGTGAGCATTTGGCGAGCGGATTCAGGAGTCAGTGTCATAGGAGAAGTCTGGTTGAAATAGAATCGCGTAGGCTTGAAATCGTTTGGACTGAAGGAAACAGGGCCGCATGGATCACCCCTACTCCTCTTGGTGGGAAGCCATATAGCGGATAATGTCACCACGGGTGAGAATGCCCACCACAGCCTTAGCCTGATCCACCACGATGAGACGATGGATATTGTGACGGTGCAACAGTTGGGCTGCTTGTTTGAGCGGTGCATCGGGGGTAATGGTAACAACCGTTTTTGTCATCACTTCCCCGACGGTCTGCCCCAGCGCTTTGTGCAATTCCCGTTCAAAGGTTGCGGGGTTTTCCAGATAAATAATGCTATCCAGCACCATAATGTAGGGTGGCGGATTGGCCCCTGTTTCCTGCCACATCAGATCACTCTCAGAGATCACTCCTGCGAGCTTTCCATCCGCTTCAACCACGGGCATCCCGCTAATGTGACGTTCTGCAATCAGTTGAATGGCTTGGGTGAGGGGTGTACTAGATGCCACAGACACGGGGTCAGGGGTCATAACATCCTTTACAGCGGGATTGGTTGCCAAACTTAACATAAAATGCCCAATAAACTGCGATAGGTTGCCAAAATAGCCAGGAACATGAGCCAGGAACATGAGCCAGGAATATGAGCCGAGAACATTGTGATAAGGCTGCTAGACAGATAATGCTGCTAGACACCATGGTTCTCAAGTTGATCCCAGAGCAGTGCATCTGTGATCCTGTCTCTAATATTGTAGAAACTTGTGTGGTGGTTATTGAAAACACCAAAATGTTTCTAAATATACGTTTCTATACAATTGCAGGTTTAAAGTAAAAAATGTCTGCTGTTGTAGCCAGGTTTGGCACGGGTTTACTGTTGGTGAGGGTGGGACGAGTCCCCATTGTCAGTAGGGGGATGGGAATGGTGTGAATCAAATGAAAATCGCCCCGGAATGGGTTTTTGGCCGGGTTGCCACCCTTTGAGCATTTCCGATAGTTGTAATGTTTCCAGGGATACGGGCTTGGTCTCCCGGACTTTGTGCCAAACTGAGCGGGACATGAGCAAGGTGTGCTGGGTGCGGATGGCTCCTACTTTACTCAGATATTCTTCCCGTTCAGTTTGATAGTCCGAGGAGGTGAGCTGGAGGGACTGGGATGGATACTTTTGGGCGATGCGGGCCATCTGGGTCAGTAATTCTGGGTATAGCCAGGTGTAGGCGGGATGGACAGCTAATTCAGCCACATGGGGCTGACTGCCATCCTGGCAAAGTTGAATTTGAAAGTGTCCAATAGCTGCTTTGCGCTGGGGTTCAAATACGTAGCTGCTGATGGTTTCTTTGGGAGCCATCATATGGTGCAAACTCAGGAGGGAGGCTTTGGGCAAGTTGGTCCGAAAGTCAGCGACGTGGCGATCGAACACTTGCCGAACTAAGGGGGGCATGGAGACGGTATCTAACTGATGTAATAACCCGGCATCCGCATTACTGACGGGCCGTAGGTTAAGGGGGGTGGATGGGCGGTCTGCTAGGGTTTGGAGCAGTTCGGGGGCGATCGCCCAGTACGTTACTTGGGCAAGGGGCTGAAAGCCATGGTGACGATAGAGGGACAGGTGGGCATTATCCGTAGTATGCACTTCGGCTACCCAAGTGCGGGCTTCCCAAAGATGGTCTAAGCAATGCCGGAGTAATTGGGAGGCAATGTCGGTGGACAAGGGGGAAACAATGGGGGGAGCGGTCCGGTTGCTGGAGACCCCGTTGGATGAGTGCATTATGGACTGGAGCGATCGCCCGGATTCCTGGGTCGCACTAGGACCGGGTTGAGTGGTGGCAATGCGCTCTACTCGCCATGTGGTATGGGTCGAATTGAACGGCGAGACTTGGATAAAACCGGAGAGGCGATCGCCATATTCTGCAACGTAGGCCGAGAAAAAGTGTTGCAATGGGTTAGGAAAGAGTTGTAAACACTTGAGGGGGCCGTACCACTGACGCACATATTGTAATTGCTCCCGAAATTCTAACCTTGTCCCATACTGAGTGGTATCAAGGCCCGACTGCATTTGCAAACTAACGTCAGCAATCTTCTCCAAATCGCGATATTGCCAGGAACGAATAGTCATTGCATTAGAATCAGACATCGGTAAGCCCATGAGCGTTGTGCGAATTTGA
>JAYKIC010000143.1:0-3598 GCA_035284985.1 Leptolyngbyaceae cyanobacterium | reverse complement strand
CCTAAATCCCTTCTCCCAAAAGGGGAGAAGGGACTTCAAACCAGGTTCTTGGGTCGAAAGCCCCTCTCCCGCTCTGGGAGAGGGGTTGGGGTGAGGGCTGTTTGAGTTTTGTCAGTCAATCAGGGCGATCCGTTACTACGTTTAAATCAATCTTAGTGCCTATGTATTTTAGTTTTCCTGTATTTAAGTTCGCTTGAACTGGTATACTGGGGGCATGGTTTATGCCACCGTGCCCGTGATCCTATGGTTCCAGTCCAGCTTTGCCTCAAAAATTTCTTGAGCTATCGTCATGCCGTATTGGATTTTGCCGGATTGCACGTCGCTTGTATTGCGGGGGCTAATGGTGCGGGTAAGTCGTCCCTGTTGGAAGCGATTCCCTGGGCGATTTGGGGGAAAAGCCGCGTAAGCTGTGAGGATGACATCATTCATTTAGGGGAACTGGAGGTGGAGGTGCGCTTCAGTTTTCGTCTTCAGGACCAGACCTATCGGGTGATCCGGAGTCGGCATCGGCAACAGGGGAGTGGGCTAGAGTTTCAACTGCAAACTGAATCTGGGTTTCGTTCCTTGACTGCTAAAGGGATGCGGGCGACCCAACAGGTGATTCAACACCATATCCAGTTGGATTACGACACTTTTCTTAATTCCGCTTATTTGCGCCAGGGGCATGGGGATGAGTTTATGGCTAAGCGCCCCAGGGAGCGCAAACAATTACTCGCAGATATTCTCAACCTAGGGCAGTATGATCGCTTGGCAGAGGGGGCACGGGAGCGATCGCACCAAATTAAGGCGGAATTAGGATTGCTGGCTAAAACGTTGGAGCAAATGCAACAACAGTTAGCCGAGGCCGTCACCATCACTAACCAGCAGGCAGAGGTGGCTCAGGCCATCGCCCAACTGCGGATTGATCAGGAGGGCGATCGCACCCAGCTTGCTCAGCTTCAGCAACAGCGCCAGCAGTATCAGCAACACCAACATGAGATAGAACTGCAACGGCAACGACAGCACCATCTCACTCAAGATTGTGATCGGTTGCAAATCGAGTGGCAGCAGTGTGATCAGGATTTGCGAGCCGCTGCTGAGATTTTGACAGAGGCGGAGGCGATCGCGTCCCACTACGCCCAATGGCAGACCTGGCAAACCGAAGATGAACAACTCTCCAGCCAACTCCGAATCCAACAATCCCTGCACCAACGTCATCAGGAATTACAGCAACAGTACAACCTTGACGCGACGGCCATTCAACAACCATTGCAGCAGGCCCACACCCAACGAGATAGCATTGATCAGCAATTGCAAACCCTCCAGACAATTTTGCAGCAGCGCGATCGCATTACCCATGCCCACACTCAACTGTGTCACGCTCGTCAACAGTGCCAGCACCTTGACCAACTCCAGCTTGCCATTTATCCCCTGCACCAACAACAGCAGCATCTGCACCAGACATTAACCCGCCACCAACTCCGATTACAAACTCGGTTGGAGGAATTGCAATCTAGTTTGGCGACCCTGCCGCAACAGGACGAGGCTGATCAGTGGCACCACGATGCGATCGCCCTGACCCAACAGTTGGAACACCTCCAGCAGCGACGGATCTATCGAGAGAAAGTGCGCGACAAGGGGACGGAGCGTCGTCATTTTCTGGAACGACTCCACGAACGGCAGCGGGAGTTGGAGGAAAAACTGGCGACCCTCACCACCGCCCTCGATGCCTTAGAGCAAATCCATGATCATCTCCTCCCTGAACCCAATGCGGTCTATATTGCCGTTTCCCGTTCTTTATCGTCCCATTCATTGCCAACCCCGCCTTCTCCTACTTCTGCGTCTTCTTACTCGTCTATCCCCTCATCCTCCCAACCGCTCACTTCCTCATCTACCCACCCACCTACTTGTCCCCTCTGTACCCACCCCCTGGATCATGACCATCACCACATAGTCCGGCAGCAATACCAGACTGAAAAAGAGGCAGTGCTCAATGATCTGTGGGTTTTACGGGAGCAAATGACGGCTTCCGAGCGGGAAATTCACGTCCTGCGAGATGAATACAAGGCTGTGGAAAGGGAACTGAGCCACTGTGGTGCCCTGCTCCAACAACAGGGCCGCTTGGAGGTGCAACTGCGGCAGTGGCAAACGGACCAACGGCAAATCCAGGCGCTAACGGCTGAAATTGAGGCGTTGCAGCAGACCTTGACCACTGAGGATTATGGCCATGATCTGCGGGCACAATTGGCTGAGGTGAATCAGCAGATTCAAGCATTGGGCTACGATGACAAAAATCATGCGTTGGCACGGGGCGAGGTTCAGCAGTGGCGGTGGGCGGATGCCAAAATGGCTGAGTTGCGTCAAGCTGAGAAAACGAAGGCTGAGTTACAACGAAAATGGGAGCGGCTAGGGGGGGCGATCGCTCACTATAATCAACAGTTGCAGGATTTGGCCCACTCTTCCCTCCGGCAAGAGCTAGCCGACCTGGAGCAACAACAGTTGGCCCTCGGCTACGATGCGGCGTATCACGAGCAAATCCGGCAGCGCATTCGTCAAGGACAGGTCTGGGTTGGACGCTATCAACAGTTGGCGATGGCGAAACAAAACCATCCGCGCCTCCAGTGTCGTCTGGCAGAACTAGAACAAACGTGGGGCGATCGCCGTCGCTCCCTTGACCATCTGATCGGCCATTTGGCTGAATTAACCCACGGATTAGGGATAGCACCCAACCAGGATGGGGATTATACCCGCGCCATTCAAGGGATTGAACAACAAATTCAGGCGAGGCGATCGCAGTTAGAGTCCTTAATTGTGCGCCAAGGGAAGTTACAACAACAACAGCAGCAACTGACCACCCTCCAGCAGGATTATGGACACTATCAAACCCACTATCAGCAACTCCAACATCAGTTACGAGTTCATCAAGAACTTCAGAAAGCATTTGGTAAAAATGGGATTCAATCATTGATGATTGAAAACCTCTTACCCCAGTTTGAAGCGGAAGCCAATCGTATCTTGGCCCAGATTAGTCGGCATCAACTCCATCTACAATTTGTGACCCAACGGGCTAACAAGTCTAAACGTACCAAGGGATTGTCAGATGGTTGGATCGATACCCTAGATATTCTGATTGCCGATCCCCATGGCACTCGTCCCTATGAAACCTATTCCGGGGGGGAAGCCTTCCGGGTCAGTTTTGCCCTGCGGTTGGCCTTGGCCCGGTTGTTGGCTCAGCAATCGGGTACCCGGTTGCAATTGCTCATCATTGATGAAGGGTTTGGTTCCCAGGATCAGGCAGGCTGCGATCGCCTCATCGCCGCTATTAACGCGATCGCCCCCGAATTTGCCTGTATCCTTACCATTACCCACATGCCCCACCTTAAGGCGGTCTTTGATACCCGGGTAGAGGTGATGAAGACACCAACTGGATCGCAGCTTAATTTCATTGGCACAATTTGAATCCAAGTTGACTTCAGGCGGATCGGTTCTGAGGAATTTTATTTTTACTTTATCTTATTTCCCGGTTTGGTCCGTAAAAAAACGGATAATACATAAAATAATGATGTTTTTTTTCTGACAATATCGCAAACTTACTGTATTCAGAATTTTGCTTAACCTT
>JAYKIC010000142.1:0-5955 GCA_035284985.1 Leptolyngbyaceae cyanobacterium | reverse complement strand
TTGTTTCAAAAGTGTGGCACTAGGAATGGCTCAAGCTCTGGCACAAAATGCGATCGCCCTCCTGATTGATTTAGCTGAACGGGGTGAGATTAATCCCTGGGATGTCAAAGTGATTGACGTGGTGGATCGGTTTTTGCTTCAACTGCGTCCGGGTTCAAATCGTCGGGTGGGGCAAGGGGCCTACGATGCTGACTTATTAGAATCGGGGCAAGCGTTTTTGTATGCCTCCATGTTGGTTTTATTAAAGGCTGACAGTTTGGCGAGGGATGCGGAGGCTGAAGAGCAGGATGAGCTTGAGGGGGCTGATTCTGTCGAGGAAATGCAGTTGGGGACAGTGTTACCCACTAACCTGGAACGACAACTTCGCCGTCGGGCGGTAGCGCATCCTCTCCAGAAGCGGCGAGTAACCCTACCAGAACTGATTCAACAACTAGAAGCGATCTCTACGGCCATTGCTAACCATCGTCCACGAGGGCGATCGCCCCGGCCCCAGCCTCGATCTAAATCTACCGCTGCTAAGGCTATTTCCCAGTTAGCCCACCATGAAAACTTAGCTGACATTGCGGCAGCTTTGGAGCAAATTTTGGCTATTCATTGGCCTGAAATTGGGGGAGGCATTGACTGGTTAGATTTTGAGCAACTGCTGGAATTTTGGGCAAGTCCCTCGATTCAGGCCCAAGTGGGTACAGCCGACCTGCATGGAGATGGTTTACCTTCAAGTCAGGGCGATCGGGTTGGTGTATTTTGGGGGCTACTGTTTTTATCAGCCCAATCTAAAGTAGAGCTTTCCCAACAAACGTTTTATCAAGATTTGAAAGTGCGTAGTTTGTCTGCCGATGCGCTACAGCAACTTGCTTCCCAGAATGGTATTCCTTCCGCGCTGACCTAGGGGGACAAGTTATAACTGGGTAGGATACTCTATCAGCAAGCTGGTTCTAGCCCATGGTAATCTGTATCCTATGTAGACAAGGCTCTAAATCTATAGTGAGTGTCGGATGATAGTGGTGCAGCTCTGCAATGTTCATCAATTGTTCAACCATTCACCGCTGATTTGAAAGATTAAAATAAATTGGTGGGTTTTGGGTGGGCGGCTATGAGGCATTCCCTAAAATGGCTGAAGGTAAGGTAGATTTAATTCCATATAGACGGTAAGGTTCCTATGAAAGCAATGATTCTGGCAGCGGGTAAGGGTACCCGTGTCCGCCCAATTACTTACACTATTCCAAAACCTATGATTCCTATTATGCAGAAACCCGTGATGGAGTTTTTGCTAGAGTTATTGCGGCAGCATGGATTTGACGAAATCATGGTCAATGTTAGTCATTTGGCCAATGAAATTGAAAGCTATTTTCGGGATGGACAACGTTTTGGGGTTCAAATTGCTTATTCTTTTGAGGGGCGGATTGAAGATGGGCAGTTGATTGGGGAAGCGCTGGGTTCTGCGGGAGGAATGAAGCGCATCCAAGAGTTTTCACCGTTTTTTGATGGCACGTTTATTGTTCTTTGTGGGGATGCCCTGATTGACGTGGATCTCTCCAAGGCGGTGCAGTGGCATAAAGAGAAGGGATCGATCGCCACCATCATCATGAAGTCAGTGCCGAGGGAAGAAGTTTCTAGCTATGGGGTAGTGGTCACAGATGAAGCAGGTCGAATCCAAACCTTCCAGGAGAAGCCTGCGGTTGAAGATGCTTTAAGTACAGATATTAATACCGGGATTTACATTTTCGAGCCGCAGATTTTGGATTATATCCCGCCTGGGCAAAAGTTTGACATTGGGGGCGATCTCTTTCCGATGTTAGTGGAAAAAGGTGCGCCTTTCTATGGGATTTCCATGGACTTTCAGTGGGTGGACATTGGCAAGGTGCCGGATTACTGGCAAGCGGTGCGGAGTGTATTGTCCGGTGAAGTCAATAATGTTGCGATTCCCGGCAAGGAAGTTGCCCCTGGAATCTTCACTGGGTTGAATGTGAATGTGAATTGGGACAAGGTGGACATTACCGGGCCTGTTTATATTGGCGGGATGACTCAAATTGATGATGGTGCGAAGATTATTGGCCCAACGATGATTGGTCCCAATTGCCATATTTGTAGTGGGGCTACGGTTGATAACAGCGTCATTTTTGAATATTCTCGCATTGGACCGGGGGCATTGCTGGCTGATAAGCTCGTTTTCGGTCGCTATTGTGTGGACAAAACGGGTGCGTCAGTGGATGTACAAGCGGCGGCATTAGATTGGCTGATTACCGATAGTCGCCAGGTCCAACCTCCCTATGATCCGGCTGAACGGCAGGCGATCGCCGAAGTTTTAGGGACTACCACCTCCAATCCATAACGAGAGCGGGGTGATATTTGATGCCCTGGAGGAATTGGACGGTTGGCGCGTTGGTTTTATTAGACAGGAGAGGTTGGGGCATAGAGCAGCCCCACTCCCTTGAGTGGATGGGGTAGGCTCTCCCACCCTCATCCCTCTATCTCTTGTGCTCAATTTTGCGAGAATATTTCCACCATGCACGCCAGAGTTCAAGAGCTGATGAACAAGCTTGAATCGATTCTTGTGCAAAGCAATCAATCCGATGCTCATCTGATAGACGATTTTTCATGGTAAGACACCCTTTTTATCAGGATCGTGTTGACGTTGCTATTTTTAGGGTACTCAGAATTAAAAAATCATCCCGATCGTGTCCCTTAGCTTATATCTTGATGTTTGAAGGCTTTGGGATTGGTTCCTGAATAAGTGGATGAAACTTGTCCCGTCCCTACCAGTTGGTATTTGTAGGTGACTAAGCCTTCCAATCCCACTGGACCCCGTGGGGGAAGGTGTTGGGTACTGATGCCGACTTCGGCCCCAAACCCATACCGAAAGCCATCGGCAAACCGAGTGGAGCAGTTGTGATAAACCCCGGCTGCGTCTACCTGGGCCATGAATAATCGGGCGATCGCGTCGTTTTCGGTCACAATGGCATCGGTGTGATGGGAACCGTAGTGGTTGATGTGGGCGATCGCGCCTTCCGCTGAATCCACCACTTTGACAGCCAAAATCAAATCGCCGTATTCAGTCTGCCAATCTTCTTCAGTGGCCGCAACCACGTCAATATAGTTTTGAGTACCTACGTCTCCCCGCAGTTCAACCCCTTGTTCGGCCATGACCGTTGCTAGGGCCGGGAGAAAAACGGGGGCGATCGCTTCATGCACGAGCAGGGTTTCGATGGCGTTACAGGCCGATGGATAGCTGACTTTGGCATCAACGGCAATGGCGATCGCTTGCTCCACCACTGCCGCCGCGTCCACATAGAGATGGCAAATTCCATCCGCATGGCCGAGAACTGGAATTCGGGTGTGGTCCTGGACAAAACGGACAAAGCTGTTGGACCCACGAGGAATAATCAGATCCACTTCATCTTCCAGTTGCAACAGGGCGACGGTTTCTTCACGGGTGGTCAGTAACTGCACCACCGCCGGATCAATATCTGTGGTCGCTAATCCGGCATGAATGGCAGCCACAATGGCCGTACAAGAGCGCACTGCTTCCTTGCCCCCTTTCAGGATGACCCCATTGCCAGATTTGATGGCGAGAGAGGCAATTTGCATCACCGCATCGGGGCGGGATTCAAAAATAACCCCCAGTACGCCTAAGGGACAGGAGATGCGTTTCAGTACCAGATCATCGTCGAGTTGGCGATGAATATGAATATGGCCCACAGGGTCCGGTAACTTGGCGACATTGCGGACTCCAGCGATCGCCCCCTCTAACTTGGTTCGATCCAACTTGAGGCGACCATATAAAGCCTTGGCTAAACCATCCTCTAGGGCTGCTTGCAAATCCAACTCGTTAGCCGCAACAATGGCATCGGTAGCAGATTCTAGGGAGAGGGCGATCGCCTCCAGTCCCCGATTTCTAGCCTCCGTTGGCAACATAGCCAACTCACGGGCCTCCTGACGAGTGCGTTGGGCCAGTGCCTTTAAATCAGACGCCGGCAGGTGAGCAGCAGAACGAGCAGCAGCAACCATAGGACAACCCCTACATATGGATAACGTCAACAATAATGGCTTGGTCTCTGAGTCTACCGCAATCTTCTATCTACCCACAACAACCCTCTGACGCGCTAAGGGCTTGGCCAATGACTTGCAGGTAGGACGGCTTATTGTGCCCTTTGCCATTGGCGCACAATTTCGGTCAACACCATCTCATCCGGTGCTGCAACAGTGGATGGTGGGGACAGTGCTGCCCCAGGAATATTCTGGGACCATAGACTGTTGGGCACAGCGGTCAAATCTAGTGAAGGGTCGGCTGGCCGGAACCCAAATTCAACAAAGGTGGCTTGTTGTTCTGCCGCAGTCAGAAAGTCCAAAAAGATTTGAGCTGCATCGGCGGTTGCTTTGTTAACGTTACGAGTCACAATCGCGGCGGTAGAGGTGGTTTCAATTGTGGGGCTGAGGTAGTAAATCTGATATGCCTTATTTTGCCTCACGGCTGATTGCTGCCAACGGTACAGGGCAATACTTTCATAGACAAAAGCTATATCTGCCTCATTGGGACCACGGGTAATAAACTCTTGCAACAAAATATCAGTGGAGCGGGGAGGCTGATAGACAGACCGCTTCACCAGACCCAGCAACTCTGTAATATCAGGTGTACCCAATTGGGTGGCGGTAAGCGTCGGGCTGCCTGTTTTGGCTTGGCTCCAGAGACTTAAGGCGAGTTGGCCACTGTTAGATCGACTGGGATCAGTGATGAGTAGGTCAAAACTGCCCCAACTCTCTTCTCCGCCAATTTGGCCCCACTGGCCTTGCTTGAGGGCGGTTTCCACTTGGGTCCAATCAAAGGTGCCGGAGGGGAAGAGGCGATCGCCCCTTTCTGGCCAAACTAAGCAAACGAGAAATGTTTTAGCAATGGTCTGGGGTTCGCCATAGAAAACAGGCTGATCGCTCTGGGCAGACCAGCGATCGCGTAACTCATCCAACAGCTCAGCATTAGCGGGAATGAGCACCGTTGGCGTAAAGTCATTCTGATCATCAATGTAGTTGTTGACAATATCCCGCGAACCCTGAATTTTGAGGTCAACATCAATGGCAGGGTATGCCGCCTCAAAGGTTTCCTCTAGTTGGGCTAGGGGTTCTTGTAGCTCACTGCCAATGACAACCGTGATTGATCGCTCTGCCACAGGAGTTGGGGCATAAGCCATCCCTAACGCGACAGCAATTATACCTAAAGATAGAGTCAGAGAACGAGCTGTCTTCGGCATACTTACAAAGGGGAGAGGTGAATGATAAGGTAGTATAGCGAACAGTGTAGTGGTCACTTCTTCATCTATTGTAGCGATAACAAGATGCCAGGGGTTTGATTAGAAGGACTCGGATTTACATTACGTTCCTCTTAATTTACTTCACCCTTAGCCAAAAGTTGCGTTATGCTAAGCTACAGTCTTGTATTGCAATTGTTTTTTACTAAAGCACTCAATTAAACCTATGACAGACATTAAAGAGCAAATTGAAAGAGAGCGTGAACAGGCCCGTGAGGTTTGCAGCACTGAAGGATCGACTTCTACCGAGTGTGCAGTAGCTTGGGACACTGTGGAAGAATTGCAAGCGGAAGCTGCCCATCAGAAAACCAATGAAGTAAAGAAGACCAACTTCGAGAAGTACTGCGAAGATAATCCTGAAGCTGCTGAGTGCCGTTTGTACGAAGATTAATTTGTCACCCCTACATCTAGCTTCTGCTGATGGTCGTTCACAATAAGTCGCTCACATAGTTAGCTTCAACTCGCAATCTACTGCATAATATTGAAGCTACATAAAAATTGAATACATGAAACGCTCTAGGTTACTCGCTGACTTGGAGCGTCTTTGTTGGTATCCAATCACAATAAACGACAAGAAACCAGTAGAGGGGCGATGAATAATACCCATTGCTCCTCTACTGGTTCTTAGTGTATTTGCTTTTTGGTGGTCCTCAAT
>JAYKIC010000141.1:0-2994 GCA_035284985.1 Leptolyngbyaceae cyanobacterium | reverse complement strand
GTTAAAACGCCACGTTAGTTTTAGCGAATTTAATCTATTTCAAGATGATGTGGCCCAGTTGGTAGCCCTTGGCGGGAGCTTTGACTTGATTTTGTGCCGCAATGTGTTTATCTATTTCACGCCAGAGGCGATCGCCCAAACCCTGAGGCGTTTTTATCAAGCATTAAAACCGGGGGGATATTTAGTGACGGGTCATGCGGAACTGCAAGGCATTCCCCTCAATGGCTTGCAGGTGCGCTGTTTCCCTGAATCCATTGTTTACCAGCGGCCCGTGCGATCGCGCCCAACGGTCATGGGGGTAACGACCCTACGTCAAACCGACTATACGGCACCAGCCCAACCCTGGCGTGGGGAGGATACCCCAGCCCTACGGTCAAGGGAACCCGCTCCCCAGTTATCGACGACGAGTGCCAGTCGTTTACGGTCCTTGTCCCAATCTTTATCCGTTGCCAGAACCACTACCCAAAACAACATTAATCCAGGGGGAGTCCCTGCCCTGGGGCGATGGCTCAATGCCACTCCCCAGGGAGGAGCGCACCCAGCCCCAACGGATGATGTGAGTCAGGCATTTATGGAAATTATGCAACGGGCGAAACAGGATGCCAACCAAGGAAACTACGTCCAAGCCCGCCATGGGTGCCAAGAGGCGATCGCCCTCCAACCCTTTGCTGTGGAACCCTGTTACCTGTTAGCCAGCATTGCCGAGGAAAGTAATGATTTGGACGGGGCAAAAGTATTTCTCAAACGGGTGATTTACCTAGATGAAATGGCTATTCCGGCCTACTTGGAACTAGCCGCGCTCTATGACCGCACCGGGGAGGGCGATCGCGCCACCAAGACCCGCCGCAGTGTGGTCCGCATTTTAGCGAAACTCCCCCCCCATCGTGCCCTTGCCGCCTGTGACAATATGACCGTCACCGAGTTACAAACCCTTGTCAGTCGCCAAATTGAGGAGCAAACCTGAGATGTGGGATACCGTAGATCCCCTGGGAGAGGACTGCTAAAACGGCGAAAACTGAATGGAAAAGTGAAAGCCTTCTTCTTGCAGGCTGCTGCCGTCAGAGCTGTTGCCCAGGAGCGGAATGCCCCAGTCAAATCGGGAGGAAAAGCGATCGCCCATGCGCCACAATAATCCCAAACCTATACTAGCCAAGGTATTGGATTCTGGATCAGGTTCCTTGGGATTCCAACCCTGACCTATTTCAATAAAAGGCGCAACTTCCAGCTCTCCGTCTACTCTGGGTACCCGTAGGACTGGAACCCGAAATTGGGCCGAGGCCAGCCAACCATTATCCGTCAGCAGGGAATCTTGGCGAAAGCCCCGAATGGTGCCTTGTCCCCCTAAACTAAACTGTTCCCCTGGCACGAGGGGACCATCTGCCAGTTGGATATCCCCCCGCAATAGGAAAAGGGCATCGGACCCAATTTGTCGCACCCATTGCCCCTGGCCCCGCCAAGAAAAGAAACGACTATCAGGCCGTATGAGGTTAATGGTCGATCCGAAGGCATCGAGGCCCACGCTAAATTCTGACCGGAGGGCAAAGACTTGGCGCGGGGCTTGGCGGGTCCAACTTTGGGCAAAGCGCAGGGCAGAGATATTGGTTTCGCCATCAGCATCGGCCCCGGTGGCGGGAAACGGTTGCGCTTCCCCTTGAAGCCCCGCTAAAAATTCACTTTTACTTTCGCGGCGGGACGCGGTGAGGCTGAGGGCCAATTCCTCGGTGGCGGTTTGGATCAACGGTTGCCGTAGGCTAAATTCATAGGAGCGGGACTCAGACTGGATATCTAAGATGGTGAAGGGTTCCTCAATGACTTCGCTGGCACTGTTGCTGTAGGCAAAGCGGAAGGTGCCATTACGGGCATTGATGGGAATGGCGTAGGACACATCCCAACCTTCGCTGCCTTCGGTGTGGTTGGCACCCAGGGTAAGGCGATCGCCCAAGCCTAGAAAATTTCCCTGGATCAGGGAAGCCTGTTGCTGAAGACTGCCCACACTAGGGGAACGGGCATTATCCACCGTGATCTGGGCCGATGTTGTGGGCGCTTCCACAATGTCCACGTCTAAGATATTGGTCCCGGTGGTGGTTCCATCCTGAATTTCCGTGGCGACCGTTTCAATCAGGGGGTCGGTTTGTAACAATCGGACCCCAGCTAGCAGCCGTTCCAAATTAAGGGGAGCTGATCCGGCCAGGGCCAACCGCTGGCGCACATAGCCTAAGGGCAAATCCCGGTTGCCTGTGATCAGCATCCGGGGTCGAGAAATGGCTGGAAAGAGCCATTCCGTTAAGGCTGATAGGGGGGACTGTTGGGAAAAGGGATGGTTGAGGAGGGAGTGCTGTCGTAGTTGTTGGGGCGATCGCGTCACGTTAATCGATTCCAAGCGCCCCTCAATCACCTGAATATTGACCGTGCCATCGGGCTGTATCCCATCTTCTGGAATGATGGCTCCGGAACTGATGTAGCCTTCCTCCACATAACGCTGGGTGATGCGATCGCTGGCTTGAATCAGTTGGGCCAGGGATACGGTTTCAGGAATGTTAAACGGACGCTGGGCATTCTCATCGGGATGATCCGCTGCATGATCGGCCATCGTCTCAGTTCCCGTAGGTCGCAATGCCGCTTGGGCCTCAGCCACCAGTTCATCACTGGAAAATACCGTATTCCCGGTGATGTTGAATCCACTAAGGGCCACCTCGTTGGGAATGGGCGATCGCGCTGGCGGAGGCACAACGGCAACCGCTTCGTCCCCATTAGCGCCCCCATCCCCAGGGGTAGACGCTGGGGCGGAATCAATCCCCCCTAAGTTCTCTCCCCCTAACTCATCAACAGCCGTCAACCTCTCTGGAGGTCGAGACTCTAGCGGATTAGGGACGGCTGGAATAGCGGGGATCGCCGTCGAGGGTTGGGGGGCAGTGGGGGGAGGAATCACCGGGATGGATTGGGGAGGGGATTGGGGCACGGGTTGGGCCGGGTTGGCGGGAATCGGTTGCAGCC
>JAYKIC010000140.1:0-7472 GCA_035284985.1 Leptolyngbyaceae cyanobacterium | reverse complement strand
ATTTATTGAGAAAAATATTCGTTAAGAATCAGATTCGTTCAGAATCATTTGTGAAATAACACCCTTGGGACAACACACTAACAACGATGCAAAAACTGAAACGGCCATCTGCTAAATGGACCCTGACCATGGGGCTAGGATCAATCATTACTCTAGTGGTTGGCTTCGGCATCGCTATAGGGCTAAAGCAGGTTATCCAACAACAGGTGAATGGCGATCGCCCCAGCCCTACCGCTAATTTTGTGTCGTTTGAGGAACAGTGGTCCCAACCCGCTGCCTATGAGACCGTGCCATCATCCCTCGTTTTTCCCTTGGCTGACCAACCGCCGGAGGAGAGACGGGCCGCATTGGAGGCGATCGCCACAGGCACCCACGCCCAACAAGACCAAGCGGCAACCCTTGATCCCAGTCGGGCCAAATATTTACTGGCCGTGGATGCGATCGCCCTCAATCAACCAGCAGCGGCGATCGCCCACCTGGAAAACTTAGAAGCCGCCTACCCAGGAATGGAGTTGCCCATTCTCCATCAACGGGCACGGGCCTACGAAGCCAGTGGGGATAGCGCCACCGCCACCCAATTGTGGCAGCAGTTGCGAGATACCGATCCCAGCCATCCCCTCACCGCTGAAGCCTTGTATGCCCTAGGTCGCATGGAAGGACAGGGGATCAATTCACCCTTTTGGGATGAGGCGATCGCCCAATTCCCCAGCCATCCCCGATCAGTGGACATTGCCAACGCCCGATTAGCCGCTGATCCCAATCAGTTCCAGATGCTCCTGATTGTGGCCCACCATGCCCTCTACGATCCCAACTATCTCAGCGCCTTAGACCGCCTTACCCAAAACTATGCCGACCAATTGCAACCAACGGACTGGGAAGCCATCGGCTATGGCTATTGGGAAAAATGGCGCTACGGCGATGCGGGTCGAGCCTATGCGAAAGCACCCCCAACTCCGCTGAATTTGTATCGGGCTGGACGCGGTGCCCATTTGGATGGTCGAACCCAGGATGCGATCGCCGCCTACCGAACTGCCGTGGAGACCTTCCCCGATGCCGCTGATACAGGTCTCGCCTACGGGCACTTGTCCCGGTTGCTCCCCGGCGAAGCCGCCCTGCCCTATATCGATCAGTTCTATGAGCTATTTCCCGATCGCCGCGATGAAGCCCTCCTCGCCCGTGCCCGTGTGTATGAAGCGTTAAATAGCCCAGAATCTGCTGCCCAATCCCGCCAGTCGATCTTGAGCCAATATTCCAATTCTGACACCGCTGCGGAAATGCGCTGGGAACAGGCCCAGTCCGCCGCCGAACAAAACCAGTGGGAGGAGGCATGGCAGTGGGCAGGGCAAATCGTTAAGGAAAATCCAGAAAGCGACTGGGCACCGGAAGCGGGCTTTTGGGTGGGGAAATGGGCCAAACGGTTGGGCAAATCCCAAGATGCCAACCAAGCCTTTAGCTATGTGTTAAAAGCCTACCCTGACTCCTACTATGCATGGCGCTCCGCCGTTTATCTGGGTTGGGATGTGGGGGATTTTGATACCGCTGGCCGCAAAAGCCCCAGTTTAGATGTGGAATGGCAGCGATCGCCCCTCCCCACTGGTACCCCCCTGTTGCAGGAACTTTATCTCCTTGGCGAAGACCAGATGGCCTGGGAACTGTGGCAAGTGGAATTCCAAACCCCCCGTAATCCCACGGTAGCCCAGCAGTTCACCGATGGCGTATTGTACGTAGGCATTGGTGAATATCTCCGGGGCATTTTCTTACTGGAAAATCTGGATTGGCGAGCCACCCCTGAAGGGACGTTCACGGCTGAAGTTGCCACCCGCACCCCCACCCATGCCTACCGGGTTTACCCCCTGCCCTACCGCGACACTATCCGGGCTTGGTCCCACCAACGCCAACTGAATCCTGTTTTAGTTACAGCCCTGATGCGGCAAGAGTCCCGTTTCCAATCCGCGATCCAATCTACTGTAGGCGCGACGGGATTAATGCAGGTGATGCCCGCCACCGCCGAGTGGATTGCCGGACAAACAGATATTGGCCCCTACGATCTCACCAACCCCCAAGACAGTATCAAACTCGGTACCTGGTATCTAGACTATACCCACGGCGAATATGGCAATAATTCCATGTTTGCGATCGCCAGCTACAATGCCGGACCCGGAAACGTCGCCAAGTGGATCGATCGCTTTGGTACCCAGGACTTGGATGTATTCGTCACCCAAATTCCATTTAATGAAACAAAAGGTTACGTCACCTCGGTCTTCGGAAACTACTGGAATTACTTGCGTCTATATAATGAGCAAGTCATTAAGCAATTGGAGCAGCACCAAAAATTATGATTCACGGACTGATGTGGTTTCCCCTTCTAGCAATCTTCATTGGCCTAGCTTGGGCCGGATGGAATGAGTACCAGAAAGTGGAAGTTTACCGTCAATGGGCCACCGGTGCAGAACGGGCCAAATATGACATTCGCGCTGCGCTAAAACAAGAAAAAGGAGTTCTAATTTGGGGGACTCCCTCCCGATCCGGTATTCTAGAACTGCAAACCCTCGCCATGGACGAGGTTAAAGCCACTACCGTTAAGGTTGATGATCACCCCATCGACCTTGATCGTCCACCCAACCGGAGTTCCTCCATTGTGCTAGAACTAGATGTATCCGGATCAGATACCCGTCGTATCCCCTTTACAGACGTGACCCTGGCGATTCAGTGGGCGATCGCCCTCCAACCCACTTCAGTCTGATGTTATCCCTGTTACCGGAAGGGGTGATTCTTCCCCAACCCTGATCTAGCCACAGATTTCATGAGTAACCTTGATCGTATTTCCCCCAAGGCTTGGCATCAGCGACGGCGGTACCTCCGTCACCAACGACGTATGGGCCTTTTGCAAGGCATCTGGCGTTTTCTCCTTATTGCTGGATTAGCAGGAGGGGCCGGATGGTTGATGGGTCGTCCTGGTTGGGTCGTGCAGGATGCGAATGCGATCCAAGTTGAGGGAACCGTGTTGTTGTCCCCTGAGGTTGTGCGGTCCCATTTGCCGATCCAATACCCCCAATCCCTGTTCGAGATTCCCACCGAATCCCTGGAACAACATTTGAAATCCTTTGACCCGATCGCCGATGCGACCATTCATCGTTGGTTGTTTCCCCCTCGTCTCATTGTCTACATCCAAGAACATCGCCCCGTAGCCCTCCTCATTGGCAATAGTTATACCCAAAACGATGTCCCCATATATGGAGACAATCTCGCTCCCGTGGCTCCCCCTGAATTGATGACGGTCACTGGATTTATTGATGCCAAAGGTACGTGGCTTCCCCCAGCCAGTTATGAAGATATGCAGGAAGGGTTAGGGGAATTACCCCGCTTACGAGTCATCGGTATGCGAAAAGACCAGCGAGAGCAATGGGCTATCCTATATCAACAACTTCAGCAAAGTCCAGTAGATATATCAGAGGTGGATTGGCGGCAGATTGATAATTTAATTCTTAAGACTGAAATTGGAATCAGCCACCATGGTCCCTACGATCCCAATACCTTTGTCGCCCATTTGCAACTAATCGACCAAATGCGGGAAAGTTCCCAATCCATTGACTTGGGACAGGTGCAATATTTCGATTTCCGGTCCCTAGACACTCCCCTGATCCAGTATTATCCAGGTTATCAAGATGGTCCCATGCCTGCCTCACCATAAAACATGGGAGCTGTTGAGCAGTAAGGCTACTTTCCCCTCTATCTAACTAAAGGACATGATGCCATTGCTGCATAGATAAAAAGCTGGAAACAGTGTTCCAAGGTACAAAATCCCCTAATCCTTTCTCTTTGAGATATCAATCCGCTCAAAATTTCACTGAAAAACATCGGAATCTATATTCCTTATTTATCCATAGGATCGTCTCGAAAATTAATCCCTTATGTGCTCTAGCATACATAGGGCAGGCAATGGCTCAGGAAATGGAGTTGATCAAATGTCGATGGATTCTGGTAGCGATCGCCATCAAGCCCATGGCAATCTTGCTCCCTTGTTGCCTACAGACGTTCATAGCAAATGCGACGGTGGGCAAAAGTTACTATCCTAGCCTGATAACCTGGACACCTGATCCGCATAATATTTGGTAATTTTGGAAATAATGAAAAAGATATAGGACATCTAGAGACATCACGTTCTACACTTGGTAACACTTATTGGTTTTTGCAACGACTTACTCTATAGTGAACAACAGCTAGTGCATTACAGGGTGTATGGTTTAACATAAGCCTATGTTGTAGTGATTTAAACCGAAACTAATGGAAGACGGTCCAAATGATTAGATCCGTCCAAGTTAGGGGGAAATCAGATAAAAACCACCTTTCGCAATCTATTTTTACGTTTCTAATGAACACGGCAAATACTTCAAATCCCTTTACGAACTCTGGACTGCGACAGAGCAAATCTATTGATAATAGTGGCATGCTGGAAGAGGAATCCAGGGATGTGGTGATTGTGCCAACAGATAGTGTAGCGAAGATAAAAGTGATTGGAGTTGGCGGCGGTGGTTGCAATGCTGTCAACCGGATGATTGTCAGCGACGTTGCTGGGGTTGAATTTTGGGCCATCAATACCGATGCCCAAGCATTGACTAATGCGAATGCCCGTAATTGTCTACAAGTTGGGCAGAAAATAACCCGTGGTCTTGGGGCTGGAGGCAACCCGGCCATTGGTCAGAAAGCGGCGGAAGAGTCACGGGATGAAATTGCGGCAGCCCTTGATGGTTCTGACTTGGTTTTCATCACGGCAGGCATGGGTGGTGGTACGGGCACGGGAGGTGCGCCCATAGTGGCTGAGGTGGCTAAGGAAGTCGGTGCCCTTACGGTCGGCGTGGTGACTCGGCCATTTACCTTTGAAGGACGGCGGCGCACTAGTCAAGCTGATGAAGGAATTGCCGCGTTTCAAAGCCGCGTCGATACATTGATCGTTATCCCTAACAATAAGTTACTGTCCGTCATATCTGAGCAAACCCCGGTACAGGAAGCATTCCAGGTTGCTGATGATATTTTGCGGCAGGGGGTTCAAGGAATTTCGGATATTATCACCATTCCCGGTTTAGTGAACGTAGACTTTGCTGATGTTCGAGCCGTCATGGCTGATGCAGGATCGGCCTTAATGGGAATTGGTTTAGGGTCTGGGAAGTCCAGGGCTACGGAAGCAGCCGTCATGGCCATTTCCTCGCCTTTATTGGAATCGTCCATTGATGGAGCCAGGGGGGTTGTTTTTAACATTACAGGGGGAACAGATCTAACTCTGCATGAGGTGAATGCCGCTGCCGAAATCATTTATGAAGCCGTTGATCCGGGCGCTAATATTATTTTCGGCGCTGTGATTGACGATCGCTTACAGGGAGAGGTTCGCATTACCGTGATTGCAACAGGTTTTGGTACTGAACAACAAGTGGTTCCAGTCACGATGGCTGAGCCAACCCGTGTTGCCCCGATGCGCCGCCCCACCCCAACCCCAATTCCGGCACCCATGCCAGCTCCAGCTCCAGCTCCTGAAATTCCTAAGCGCCAAGGGGGATTAGATATTCCTGACTTTTTACAGCGACGGCGACCGAATCGGTAATACATACGGGGGGGCGATGTTGTAAGATCGCCTACGTGGTTAATCCGCTCACTGTATGACTTTATCTGCATCACGGTCACGTTCTGATTCCCGTTTGTTTTCCCTATGGGATACATTTTGGCTAAGGAACTTTGTGGTTCTACTATTGGTTCTAGGGGTCTTTTTTCGGTTCTACCAAATAGATCAAAAAGTCTACTGGTATGACGAAACCATGACATCGTTGCGGATGTCTGGCTACACTCAAGCCCAGTTTGAAGCCAATGTCTACGGTTCCGGTATTCTAACGGTGGATACGCTGCGGGAAGGCTATCAGTATCCAGATAATGGTTCTACGTCTGAGGCGATGTGGGCTGCGTTACGACAGCATCCTGAACATTCTCCGGTTTATTACGTTTTGGCTCGGAGTTGGATGCAGGTGATGCCCAACACCGTGTTTTTCATGCGCTTGTTATCGGTATTGATCAGCTTGCTGGTGTTGCCTTGTATGTACTGGTTGACCTGGGAGTTATTTGGCTCGTCCCTGGTAAGTTGGGTCGCTACGGCCTTGGTGGCGATTTCGCCATTTCATGTGTTGTATGCCCAAGAGGCGCGGGAATATGCCCTGTGGACTGTGACAATTTTGGGGTCAAGTGCTACCTTGTTGTGGGCACTGCGTCAACGTCAACCTGCCATTGCCTGGACAACCTATGGCGTAGTCAATGCTCTGGCCCTCTATGTGCATCCGTTTTCCGGCTTAGTGGGGATGAGTCATGGTCTGTATGTGTTGATGACTCAACGATGGCGCTTGAATCGCCAGACCCTCTCCTATGCGATCGCCACTGGCTTTAGCATTCTCTTATTTTTGCCCTGGCTTGGGGTGGTGCTTGAGCAATCCCATTTATTCGTGGGCAACACCGCATCCGTGACCCAGCCCCGTTCCGGTTTTCTCCCCTTATTTTGGCTGCTGAATCTGAGTCGTCTATTTTTTGACCTGAATCAGGGACCAAGTGCCATCAACCCGGCCCATTATCTGCTGTTGCTCTTGGTATGGGTGGCTAGTGTTTACCTCTGTCGCCAATCCCCCTCTAGCCGTTGGAGTTTCGTATTGTTGCTCATGGGAGTGACGGGATTGGCCTTATTGGGGCCAGATGTGCTGTTAGGGGGCCGACGGTCCAGCATTACCCGTTATGCCATTCCAGCCTATTTAGGCATTCAAATTAGTGTGGCATTTTTTCTGGCTAACCAAATTATCACCAATCCCTTTGCCGTGGGACCGCATTTTCGTTATCAACGGCGGTGGCAGGTGGTGGCGATCGCCCTTGCCCTAGCAGGCATCATTTCCTGTGGCGTGAATGCCCATAATCCCGTGTGGTGGCACAAAAGTTATGCCAAAAGTCGGCGGAATCCGGATGTAGCCAGGGTGATTAACGGCAGCGATCGCCCCCTTGTGATCACCGACAAAAAGCCAGCAGGGCAAATACTTTCTCTGATCCATTTGCTGGAACCAGAGGTGAGTATGCAATTGGTGGACCGTCCAGGGCAAATACGAACCCCCCAGCGATTCAGCGACATTTTCCTATACTTGCCATCGGATCGGGTTAAACAGCAGGTCGAACGTAAGACGAAGACCACCCTAGAACCCGTTACCTTTGATAGTGGAGATGATCCGTGGCTTTGGCGTGTTTCCCGGTGATTCACTTACCGTTCTCCCTCCAGTTACTTTCCGATCGCCCATTAGCCCACTAGACTAAGGGAGGGAGCATACTGGATGTGAAGCAGATAGGGGGAGGAGAACATGACCGTTAACACCGATCAGGATTCCACTACAACAGTGCCAACCATTCCTCGTCGAGAATTACGAGAATTGGTGCGATCGCAACTCCAAGCCTTATTAGAA
>JAYKIC010000139.1:0-11730 GCA_035284985.1 Leptolyngbyaceae cyanobacterium | reverse complement strand
TAGACCCTAATGCCCTCCGATGACATCAAAACACACGGTTAAGCCCAGATAATTCAAGGTACCGACAGGATCAAAACCTCCCCCATCCCTCCGGGATCAGCCGATTGCTGGTGCCCCAACCTAGCAGTCAACAGGTTGCCAGACTATGACACGGGGCCAAAACTCCAAAAAAAAAGAAGAAACCCCGAAGAGGATAATCCTTTCGGGGTTGAATCAGGGTGCATCTACCATTCCCTTCTTCTCCCCATACCCATGACCAACCGGATCGTTTAACAACTTTTTTGGCCTAGGGTGTTGAACCATAACCTGGGACCAAAACCCCAACACCCATTTTTCCCAATTCCCCGGATACCTAATAATTTGCTAGAAAGCCTAGACAAGTTTCCAAAAAGCATCTACAATTATAAATCGTGGTTAGTTTGCTAGACCCACCTATTGTCTCTCTCTCTTGCCGCATTAGTTCTGCTTCGCTGAAATGCGCTGAGCTAATGTTTAGAGATGGAAATACGTTCTACCGAGTTACTGTTGAAAGCGGCTAACCAGGTAGTCGATGATGGTTTAGTAACGGTTAAAGTGCCAATCGTGATACTCAGCGGAAGTTATATAGCTACTGTTAAAGTCACGGCACACTACGCAACATTCACAACAGGCGATTTGAGTGTGAATACGGCTCACTGTGTGGGGCATCGTAGGGCAAGGTTAAGCTTCCTTGTATCCTTTTTCCTGTCACACGATGAACGCATGTCTGCTAAGACTGCATGGTGGCTACGGGCAACAGCTTTGATATTCATTGACTGGTGTCTTTATATCCGCTTCAGTCAGCAACATTGTTGGGTCGGAGATTTGCCAGTGCTATTGCCACTGGTTATTTCTATGTCTTATTTGGTTCTTTAGTCTTAGCAATCATGGGGGGATGCTTGTGTCCATAGGAATTCTAGGCACTAAGCTGGGGATGACGCAGATTTTTGACGAGGAAGGACGCTCAATACCAGTTACCGTATTGCAAGCTGGTCCTTGCACCGTTACCCAGATTAAAACTGAGCAAACTGATGGCTATTCGTCAGTTCAGCTTGGTTATGGCCAAGTTGCCGAAAAATCGTTAACAAAGCCTGAGTTGGGTCATTTGCGTAAGGTGGAAGCCTCTCCTTTGCGCCACCTGCGGGAGTATCGCCTCTCAGATGTTACTGCTTACGAGTTAGGCCAAGCTGTAACTGTGGATGTGTTTGAGCAAGGTCAGTTAGTTGATGTTATTGGTCGTAGCATTGGCCGAGGCTTTACAGGTTATCAAAAGCGCCATAATTTCCGACGTGGACCCATGAGCCACGGTTCTAAAAATCATCGTTTGCCTGGTTCTACGGGAGCTGGGACGACTCCAGGACGGATTTATCCCGGTAAGCGTATGGCTGGACAGATGGGGGATACCCGCGTTACCATCCGCAAGCTGACGATTGTCCAAATTGATGCGGAACGCAATTTGTTGCTCGTGAAAGGGTCTGTTCCTGGTAAGCCCGGTGCATTTTTGGATATTCGACCGACTAAAGCTTGGGATTAGGACAAAGTTTGTACTAATCCTTAGGTTGCTGGCAGTCTGTATAGATCCATTGATAGCTCAGTAGTTAAACCTCTAAACAAGTTTAGAGAGATTAAGTTCCACTGTTTTGTAATAGGCAAAGACAACCATGTCCACCTGTATTGTGCGTAACTGGCAAGGCGATGAAGTTGGCCAGGAAAACTTAGAACTAAGCGTTGCTAAGGAGGGATCATCCGCCCATGTGGTCCACCGTGCCCTTGTGAGGCAATTAAATCACAACCGTCAGGGTACTGCATCCACCAAGACCCGTTCCGAAGTTAGGGGTGGTGGTAAGAAACCTTGGCGGCAGAAAGGCACAGGGCGGGCACGGGCAGGCTCATCGCGATCGCCCCTATGGAAAGGTGGTGGTGTTACTTTTGGCCCGAAACCCCGGAGTTACCGGGAAAAAATGAACAAGAAAGAGCGTCGTTTAGCCCTTTCCACTGCATTTCAGGGACGTGCCAACGATTTGATTGTCGTTGAAGATTTTTCGGCTGAGTTTGCCCGTCCGAAGACTAGAGATTTAGTGGCAGCCTTGGAACGTTGGGGAGTAGATCCTAATAAAAAAGTGCTACTCATCGTGGCCGAGAAAGTAGAAAATATCTATCTTTCCGCTCGGAATATTAGTACAGTCAAACTAATCTCCTCAAGTAACCTCAATATCTTCGACATTTTGACAGCAGATAAAATTGTTGCCACTAGTGCCGCTATCAACCATATCAAGGAGAGCTTCAATGGCTAAAGTTGCGTCCCGTGATTTGCCTGATCTTTTGCGTCGTCCGTTAGTGACAGAAAAGGCAACTATTCTACTAGAAGAAAACAAGTACGTGTTTGAGGTAGTACCTAAAGCCTCTAAAGCGGAAATTAAAGCAGCCGTTGAATCTGTTTTTGATGTGAAAGTAGTAAAGGTTAATACCTTAAACTGTGCGCCTCATAAAAAGCGGGTAGGAAAGTTTGCAGGATATAAACCTCGGTACAAGAAAGCGATCGTCACCCTAGCTGAAGAAGATTCAATTACTCTCTTCCCAGATCTCTAAACTATTGGCTTTTTATGCTTATCTGAAAGCAGCTTATTTGCCTTTGAACTTATTAAAGCTAACACTGATTTATTTTTGAACTATGGGTATTCGTTCATTTCGGCCATATACACCAAGTACAAGGGAGCGAGTTGTTTCTGATTTTGCAGAGATCACTCGTGACAAACCAGAAAAGTCCCTAACCAAGCATAAGCACCGTAAAAAAGGGCGAAATAATCGTGGTGTGATTACCTGTCGCCATCGGGGAGGAGGGCATAAGCGCCTCTATCGTATTATTGACTTTCGTCGTGACAAGCGTGACATTCCCGCAACTGTTGAGTCTGTAGAGTATGATCCCAACCGGAATGCCAGAATTTCGTTGGTGCAGTATGAAGATGGGGAAAAGCGTTATATTCTTGCTCCTGCGGGGCTAGAGGTTGGCACCACGATCATCGCTGGTTCTGACGTTCCTTTTGAAGTAGGTAACGCTTTGCCGTTGGGGAATATGCCTCTCGGTACCTCTGTGCATAACGTTGAACTGTATCCAGGTCGGGGCGGGCAAATTGTTCGAGCCGCAGGCACTTCAGCCCAACTCGTAGCTAAGGAGGGTAACTACGTTACACTCAAGCTTCCTTCTAGTGAAGTGCGAATGGTGCGTAAAGAATGTTACGCCACTATCGGCCAAGTGGGTAATGCAGACATGCGAAACCTTAGCCTTGGGAAAGCAGGACGCACTCGTTGGTTAGGTCGTCGTCCCCAGGTTCGAGGAAGTGTCATGAACCCTTGCGATCACCCCCATGGTGGTGGTGAAGGCCGTGCTCCTATTGGGCGTAGTGGCCCTGTAACGCCTTGGGGTAAACCTGCACTAGGGAAGAAGACTCGTAAAGCCAAGAAGAGGAGCAGTTCTCTAATTGTAAGACGGCGACGCAAGTCCTCGAAGCGTGGTCGTGGTGGACGGAACGCTTAATCGTCTGCATTGATTGTACTGGCTTGATTGCACCCACCCTGGAATGTGTAACGTGTGAATCGCCACAGTAGTTAAGTAGTTGGTCTTTTGTCAAGGAAATAATCTATGGCGCGCTCTCTAAAGAAAGGTCCATTTATCGCTGATCACCTGTTGAAAAAGATTGAGGCTCTCAATGAAAAACAGGAGAAAAAAGTAATTAAAACTTGGTCTCGTGCATCTACAATTTTGCCGCAAATGATTGGCCATACGGTTGCTGTCCACAATGGCAAGCAACACGTTCCAGTATTTATTACAGAGCAAATGGTCGGCCATAAGTTGGGAGAATTTTCCCCGACGCGAACCTTTAGAGGACATGCCAAGACTGATAAGAAGGCCCGTCGTTAACTTAGGTTAGTGCTGTCGTTTAAGGGCTGTCAGAAGTGATTGGGCATATTAGCTTAGGGATATTTAGTTAGGAGAGAGCGATGGTTATAGGAGCTGATAAACAGGTAAAGGCGGTGGTCCGTTACGTCCGCATGTCCCCCCATAAGGTGCGTCGAGTTTTGGATCAAATTCGAGGACGGTCATATCGTGAAGCCCTAATTATTTTAGAGTTCATGCCTTATCGTGCCTGTGAGCCTGTGCTTAAACTCTTGCGTTCAGCGGCAGCTAATGCGGAACATAACGAAGGCTATGATCGAGCCACTTTAGTGATTAGTGAAGCGCGTGCCGATCAGGGCCCCTCTCTACGGCGTTATCGTCCAAGGGCGCAGGGACGGGCATATATGATCCGTAAGCCAACCTGTCACATTACTGTAGCTGTGGCACCTAGTTTAGATGACTAATGCGTTATATGTATTTGGGTGATTAATCGTATTAGAAAATAGTGCCGATGTTTAGCTACTTTATTACTGTAAGTTTGGTCAAATTACAAGGTTGAGGCGAGGTTGTGGGACAGAAAATACATCCAACAGGGTTTAGATTAGGGATTACTCAGGAGCATCGCTCTCAATGGTTTGCTGATTTTAAGCGGTATCCCGATTTGCTTCAGGAAGATTATCTGATTCGGGAATATGTGACGAAGACCCTTAACAATGCTGGAATTTCCAAGGTTCGGATTGAGCGTAAAGCTGATCAGGTAGATTTGGAGATTTATACGGCTCGCCCAGGAGTCGTTGTAGGTCGGGGAGGAGCAGGGGTTGATGCCTTGCGAACAGGTCTCCAGAAAGAGTTGAAGGATAGTAATCGTCAAATTCGCATTAATGTTGTTGAGGTGACTCGGGTTGATGCCGATGCGGAGCTAATTGCTGAGTATGTTCTACAGCAACTGGAACGACGGGTTTCGTTCCGGCGAGTTGTGCGCCAAGCGATTCAACGGGCACAACGGGCTGGTGTAGAGGGCATCAAAATTCAGGTGAGTGGACGGTTGAATGGGGCTGAAATTGCCCGAACGGAGTATACGAGGGAAGGCAAGGTTCCCTTACATACGCTAAGGGCTGACATCGAATATTCTTACCGTACTGCTCAAACTATCTATGGAATTTTGGGTATTAAGGTTTGGATTTTCAAGGGTGAAATTGTTCCTGGGCAAGAGGAAAGTGCTGCACCGTCTACCCAACCTCGACGGAAGCAACAGCGTCGTCGTCAACAGTTTGAGGATCGATCGAATGATGCGTAGTGGTGATGTGTATTGTTGTCGAGGAGGTAGGTATTAATGTTAAGTCCCAGACGAACGAAGTTTCGTAAGCAGCAACGGGGCCGAATGAAGGGCATGGCGACCCGTGGTAACACAATTAATTTTGGTGATTTTGCGTTGCAAGCGCTTGAGCCATCATGGATTACGTCTCGCCAAATTGAGGCTAGCCGACGAGCGATGACCCGTTACGTCAGACGGGGTGGCAAGGTTTGGATTCGAGTATTTCCGGATAAGCCTGTGACAATGCGAGCGGCTGAAACCCGAATGGGATCGGGTAAAGGTAATCCAGAGTTTTGGGTGGCGGTGGTCAAGCCTGGTCGTATTTTGTTTGAAATGGATGGTGTGACGGAGCCGATTGCTCGTGAAGCGATGCGATTGGCTTCCCATAAATTGCCCATTAAGACCAAGTTTTTGGTTCGTGATTCTCAGGAGGCGTAGATGGCATTACCGAAAATTAAGGATGCTCGTGCGTTGAGTGATGAAGAGTTGCAAGCAGCAATTATTGCTACTAAGAAAGAGTTATTTGATTTGCGCTTTCAGAAGGCAACCCGGCAGTTAGAGAAAACCCATGAGTTTAAGCATAAGAAGCATCGTTTGGCTCAATTGATGACGGTGGAAGGTGAGCGGATGATAGCTGCATCCCAAGCTGTATTGGCAGATGAAGCAGCGCAGGACTCAGATGTTCAAAGTGTTAATTCTGATGTAAGTGAGGGGGGCGAGGAATAGATGGCAACGAAGGAGTTAGTGGGTTTAGTAATCAGTGACAAAATGGATAAAACCGTGGTAGTTGCTGTTGAAAGTCGTACGTCCCATTCCAAGTATCAGAAAATTATCGTGCGGACGAAGCACTATAAGGCTCACGATGAGGAAAATACTTGTAAAGCGGGCGATCGCGTTCGTATTCAGGAAACTCGTCCCCTGAGTAAGACAAAGCGCTGGAAAGTGACCGATGTAATTAGTTCATCCGTCTGATTGGTTTAGTTAAAAACACGAATGGCCATCAATTTGATGGAACGATAGGGGAGGAAAAGAGTTTGCCATGATTCAGCAAGAATCTTACTTAAATGTAGCGGACAACAGTGGTGCTCGAAAGCTAATGTGCATTCGAGTATTGGGTGGCAATCGTCGCTATGCCGGCATTGGGGATGTGATCGTAGCTGTTGTCAAAGATGCATTACCTAACATGGCGATTAAAAAGTCCGATGTGGTGAGGGCTGTCATTGTTCGCACTAAGAAGGGGCTACGACGTGATAGCGGCATGAGTATCCGGTTTGACGACAATGCCGCTGTAATTATCAGCGCTGATGGTAATCCAAGGGGAACGCGGGTTTTTGGCCCAGTTGCCCGTGAGTTACGTGAGAAAAATTTCACGAAGATTGTATCGTTGGCACCGGAGGTTCTCTAGTGGCAAATCGCAAGAAAAAAGTCTCGGACAAGGCATTGAAAATGCATGTCAAGCGAGGCGATACGGTTCAAGTTATATCTGGCCGGGAAAAGGGGAAAGTTGGCGAAATCGTTCGGGTTTTGCCGAAGCAAAGTAAGGTTGTTGTCGAAGGCGTAAATGTGAAAACCAAGCACGTTAAGCCTCGTCAAGAAGGAGAATCTGGGCAAATTTCTACCTTTGAAGCACCCATTCACAGTTCTAACGTTATGCTTTATTCCTCAAAGGAGAAGGTAGCAAGTCGTATTTGCTACACTTACGCCGAAGATGGTCGTAAAGTACGAATGTTAAAGAAAACGGGTGAGATTATTGATTGATAGATTATGGTTTTGTGGCAAATGACTGAATCATTATCAGGCTGTTTGGACCAACGTTTATTAGTGACTGATGACTACAGATGTTTCCTGACCAAGACCAGGAATTAGGTGATTGAACAATGGCTACAACACAACGACTGAAAACGCTTTACAACGAAAAAATTGTTCCTAAGCTAATGGAGCAATTTGAATATTCTAATATTCATCAAGTCCCTAAAGTTGTAAAGGTGACGGTTAATCGGGGCTTGGGTGAGGCTGCTCAGAATGCGAAGGCGCTTGAAGCCTCTTTGTCCGAGATTGCTGTAATTACGGGACAAAAGCCAGTGGTTACTCGTGCCCGAAAGGCGATCGCAGGTTTTAAGATTCGGAAAGGGATGCCTGTTGGCATTATGGTTACGCTTCGCTCTGAGCGAATGTACGCCTTTTTAGATCGATTGATCAATCTGGCATTGCCAAGAATTCGCGACTTTCGGGGAGTAAATCCAAATAGTTTTGATGGTCGGGGTAACTACACCTTAGGTGTAAGAGAGCAACTCATTTTCCCAGAAATCGATTACGACACCATTGATCAGATAAGGGGTATGGATATCTCAGTTATTACAACTGCTAGCACCGATGAAGAGGGACGGGTTCTCTTGCGAGAAATGGGTATGCCTTTTCGGGATAACTGATAGAGGTTTATTAAGAGGAAGTTATGGCGTCTAACGATACAATTGCAGATATGCTGACGCGGATTCGGAACGCGAGCCTAGCTCGTCATCAATTCGCTGAAGTTCCGTCAACAAAAATGACCCGCAATATTGCAAAGGTCTTAAAAGAAGAAGGATTCATCGATGAGTTCTCGGAAGTCGGGGAAGGCGTAAAGCGAGTCTTAAATATATCCTTGAAGTACCAAGGCAAGACGCGACAACCGATCATTCGTAAATTAAGACGGATCAGTAGGCCAGGGCTACGGGTTTATTCCACTCGGCGTGATCTGCCAAAAGTATTAGGAGGCATAGGGATCGCCATTATATCTACCTCTCGTGGAATCATGACTGACCGAGAAGCTCGCCGTCAAGGAGTAGGAGGAGAGGTTCTCTGCTATGTCTGGTAACGTTCTGTCTAAAAGTGAAAGCTAGCTCGGCTTGTTTGGAGGTCATATTCATGTCTCGTATTGGTAAAAAACCTATTCCTATTCCTCAGAAGGTTAATGTAGATATTCAAGGCTCTAGCATTACCGTGAAGGGGCCAAAGGGGGAATTGTCCCGTGTTATGCCCACAGGGGTATCTCTGTCGGAAGATAATGGCGCGGTATTAGTGCAGCGGGTGGATGATTCCCTCACCTCTCGCCAGCGCCACGGTCTTTGTCGTACCTTGGTGGCGAATATGGTTGATGGGGTTTCCCAAGGGTTTCAGAAGCGGCTTGAAATCCAAGGCGTAGGCTATCGTGCCCAAGTGAAAGGCAAAAACTTGGTTCTCAACGTTGGCTATAGTAATCCGGTAGAAATTGCTCCCCCTGATGGCATTGACCTAGCGGTAGAGGGCAATACCAACGTTATTGTTGCAGGTATTGATAAGGAACTAGTGGGTAATACGGCTGCGACAATTCGCTCAGTTCGCCCTCCTGAACCCTATAAGGGTAAAGGCATTCGCTATGCAGGAGAGATGATTAGGCGTAAAGCAGGTAAGTCAGGTAAGAAGTAATTATGAAGCCAAGTCGTAAATTAGCAACTCAGCGTCGTCATTCACGGATTCGTCGTAAGGTATTTGGAACGGGCGATCGCCCCAGGCTAGCCGTTTTTCGGTCCAATCAGCACATCTATGCTCAGGTTATTGACGATGTAAGTCATCATACCCTAGTTTCAGCCTCCACCCTCGATCCCGAAGTTAAGGCTGAAAGCATTGGTAACACCTGTGATGCGTCGATTAAGGTTGGTCGATTAATTGCCGAACGCGCCTTATCTAAAGGAATTACCTCTATCGTTTTTGACCGGGGTGGTAAGCTTTACCACGGACGAGTTAAAGCTCTTGCAGAGGCAGCCCGTGAAGGTGGATTGAAATTTTAGATGGTAGTTCTAGTTGTGCTTGAGGACTGATAGTTATGGCAAATCGACGGAAGAATAACAAAGCTAAAGAGAAGGAAAGCGATTGGCAAGAGAGAGTCGTTCAGATTCGCCGTGTTACCAAAGTAGTGAAAGGGGGGAAAACCCTTAGCTTTAGGGCAGTCGTTGTGATCGGCAACGAGCGTGGACAGGTGGGAGTTGGCGTGGGTAAAGCAAGTGATGTCATTGGCGCGGTGAAAAAAGCCGTATCCGATGCGAAAAAGCACATTGTTACCGTCCCCCTCTCGAAAGCTAGCTCTATTCCCCATCCCATCCACGGCGTTAGTGGTGGCGCAAAAGTAATGATGCGGCCTGCGGGACCAGGTACTGGGGTAATTGCTGGGGGTGCAGTCCGAACCGTGCTAGAACTGGCTGGAGTCAAAAACATTCTAGCTAAGCAACTTGGGTCTGGCAATCAGTTGAACAATGCCCGCGCCGCAGCGGTAGCCTTGGAGAACTTACGCACATTCAAAGATGTTGCCAAAGAGCGGGGTATTAGTTTAGAGCAATTGTATGGACAGTAGCATCTAGCGATCGCAGCATCGAAGTTTGAAACCATCCTATGTCAGGTTCTGTTAGCGAGGAGCATATTAGTAATAATGAGGATAGAAGACGCAGTCCCTAAAAAAGGTTCCCGGAGAAAAGCTCGGCGGATTGGCCGGGGTATTTCTGCGGGACAGGGCGCAAGTGGTGGCTTTGGAATGCGGGGGCAAAAGTCCCGATCCGGGCGGGGAACCCGTCCAGGTTTTGAAGGTGGGCAACTTCCGTTGTATCGCCGTATTCCCAAGTTGAAGCATTTTCCCTTAGTTAACCGTGTCGAGTACACAATCATTAATGTTTCTAAGCTTAATCAATTTGAACCTGGTACAGAAATTAGCCTGGATTCTTTGTTGACAGCAGGGGTATTGACCACAAATGATGGCCCTCTTAAAGTCCTTGGGGATGGTGAACTGGAAGTGTCATTGCATGTCAAAGCCGCTGCATTTACCCGTAGTGCTTGTACCAAAATCGAGGCAGCTGGCGGTACCTATGAAATAATTGGAAAGGGTTGAGGCACTATAGTGAGTTAATTTCTGTTGGCCGATTTGGAATACATATTTTTTGATTTCAGGACAAGCGCTATTTCAAAAATTAACTGGATAGAACAGATTGTTCCTTGCCATAAGCTGAGGTTAGAGAGGTATCGTTCATGACCGTAAGTA
This sequence comes from Leptolyngbyaceae cyanobacterium, assembly GCA_035284985.1. Classification (GTDB taxonomy): domain Bacteria; phylum Cyanobacteriota; class Cyanobacteriia; order CAKZMO01; family CAKZMO01; genus JAAHGY01. The sequence continues at coordinate 1,458 of JAYKIC010000139.1, read as the reverse complement.
GAGATAAGACTCCCACTGCTCAGGAAACGTTTATGCAAATGGCGCAAGCCGCTGGCTTGCGTGGACGTTTACTCGTTACTGTTGGAATGTTAATCCTGGTTCGCTTGGGAATCTTCATCCCGGTTCCAGGGATTAATCGTCAGGCTTTCCAGGATGGTCTTGCCAGTAGTGGATTAGGTGGAATTGTCGGGTTTCTAGATATTTTTTCTGGGGGAGGCTTGTCTCTACTCGGTGTTTTTGCACTGGGAATTTTGCCCTACATTAATGCCTCCATTATTATGCAACTCTTGACAGCGGCACTGCCGAGTCTTGAGGACTTGCAAAAGAATGAAGGAGAAGCTGGGCGGAGAAAAATATCGCAAATTACTCGATATGTGGCGTTAGGATGGGCCTGTCTGCAAAGTACGGGCCTTGGTTTAGCCGTAAATCAGTTTGCCGATTCACCCGGCCCCTGGTTTGTCGCCAGTGTGGTCATTGCTCTCACGGCTGGATCGATGTTCGTGATGTGGGTGGGAGAACTAATTACGGAGAAGGGAATTGGTAACGGTGCTTCTCTCTTAATCTTTGTCAACATTGTGTCTAGTTTGCCCCGCTCTCTTGGCAATACAATTGACCTAGCCCAAAATTCTGAGCAACGTAGCATGGTGGGGGGCGTAATTGTCCTGCTGCTAGTTTTCTTGGCCATGATTATCGGTATTGTTTTCGTCCAGGAAGGGACGCGGCGAATTCCGATAGTGTCAGCCAGACGACAAGTTGGACGGCGGAATTATCCGGAGCGGAGCAGTTATTTACCCCTGCGGCTGAATCAAGGTGGCGTGATGCCGATTATTTTTGCAACGGCTGTGTTGATTCTGCCTGCCTCTTTAGCCCAAATTTCCTTTATTGCCTCTAGTGACCTTTACATTTCTGTAGTGGAATCGTTGAGGCCAGGTAGTTGGGTTTATGTGGTTGTCTATCTTTTTCTAATTCTCTTCTTTAGTTATTTTTATTCGTCTTTGGTGGTCAATCCGGTGGATATGTCCCAAAACCTCAAGAAGATGGGGTCTAGTATTCCCAGTATCCGACCAGGGAAAGCGACTAGTGAATATTTGACTAAGGTATTAAATCGTTTAACGTTCCTGGGTGCTATTTTCTTGGGTATGGTAGCGATTATTCCGTCGGCAGTAGAAGGGGCGACACAGGTCACAACTTTTCAGGGGCTGGGGGCAACCTCTTTGCTGATTTTAGTAGGGGTTGCGATTGATACGGCTAAGCAGATACAGACTTATGTAATCTCTCAGCGGTATGAGGGCATGGTTAAGCAATAGGGTGGGGCGATCGCCCTTTTAGAATAGTAGTTATAGGATTTTCTCTAATGCGCTAGACTGGTTTGACTAAACTTGAGGAGGCACTATTTTGTCTAAACAGGATTTGATTGAAATGGAAGGGACGATTACTGAATCCCTTCCGAACGCGATG
>JAYKIC010000138.1:0-24089 GCA_035284985.1 Leptolyngbyaceae cyanobacterium | reverse complement strand
TAGTAGTTATAGGATTTTCTCTAATGCGCTAGACTGGTTTGACTAAACTTGAGGAGGCACTATTTTGTCTAAACAGGATTTGATTGAAATGGAAGGGACGATTACTGAATCCCTTCCGAACGCGATGTTTCGAGTTGATTTAGACAACGGTTTCAATGTCTTAGCCCACATTTCTGGGAAAATTCGTCGTAATTACATCAAAATTCTTCCGGGCGATCGGGTCAAGGTTGAATTGACACCCTATGACTTAACTAAAGGGAGAATTACTTACCGACTCAAGAATAAGAAATAGTGAGTCTTAACAATGATATTACCCAAAGTTTTGGCTCAGAGCTTATATATTGGGTTGGCTGAACGGTTTTAGATAAATTGGACTGGTATCTTTTGTAGGGGACATTATGAAGGTGAGACCATCGGTTCGCAAGATGTGCGAGAAATGCCGAGTTATCAAACGAAAAGGTCGGGTTATGGTTATTTGTATCAACCCGAAGCATAAGCAAAGACAGGGATGATCGCTGTTGTTGTCAATTAAGAAATCCTATTTATTAGCTGGGAATATCTGAAGGGGGATTGAGTGGCTAGAATCGCTGGGGTAGATTTGCCTCGTGACAAACGAGTTGAGATTGCTCTAACCTACATCTACGGTGTTGGTCGGGCAAGGTCGCAGGAGATTTTACAGAAAGCAGGTGTTAATCCTGACACCCGCGCCCGTGACTTATCTGATGCGGATATTGTGGCATTGCGGCAAGTCGTTGAAGAAGACTATCAAGTTGAAGGGGATTTGCGTCGATGGGAAGCGTTTAACATTAAGCGCTTAATGGATATTGGTTCCTACCGAGGTCGGCGGCATCGAGCAGGGTTGCCTGTTCGAGGTCAGCGGACCCGGACTAATGCTCGTACCCGTCGCAGTGGCAAGCGTACAGTAGCAGGTAAGAAGAAGCCACCTGCTAAGAAGTAGGTATTACTTTCTGAGGAGAAATCCTATGCACTCCTCATGGTGGGTTTACTAGGGATTGATTGGGTAAGCGTAGCATTTTGGGTAAAAAACATGGCAAAGCAGCCAATACGAAAAACTGGTCCGAGGAAACAGAAAAAAAATATTCCCAGTGGCGTGGCTCATATTAGCTCCACGTTTAATAACACCATTGTTACCATTTCTGATGTTAATGGTGAAACCGTTTCTTGGGCCTCTGCCGGATCGAGTGGATTCAAAGGGGCGAAGAAGGGAACCCCGTTTGCAGCCCAGACCGCAGCGGAAAGTGCCGCTAGACGGGCAATGGATCAGGGAATGCGTCAGGTTGAGGTGATGGTTAGCGGTCCTGGTGCTGGACGAGAAACAGCCATTCGGGCACTACAGGGAGCAGGTTTAGAGATCACCCTCATTCGAGATGTGACCCCAATTCCACACAACGGTTGCCGCCCTCCAAAGCGGCGGCGCGTTTAATGTTTCTCCTGCCCTAGCGTAGAGGTTACGGAGGAGTCAGACCAGAAGATTGGTAGGGTTGGGCGATCGCTCGATAATAATTGGGATGTTGCTGCTGTTTGAGCGAATTAAGAGGAAAAGCAGGTTATGACACAGTTTCAAGTTGAATGCATCGAATCCGATACGGGAGCCGATCAAAGTTTATATGGAAAGTTTGTAATGGAACCGTTGGATCGGGGCCAAGGCATAACGGTTGGCAATGCGTTAAGGCGGGTATTGCTTTCAAACTTGACTGGAACATCCATTACTTCAGTTCGCATTGCGGGAGTGACCCACGAATTTGCCACCATTCCTGGGGTAAGGGAAGACGTGTTGGACATTTTGCTCAACATGAAAAATATTGCCCTGAGAAGTTATTCACCCCAGCCTCAAATTGGGCGTTTGTTGGTTCAAGGCCCAGCTGCCGTTACCGCTAGTCATCTCGATTTGTCTGCCGATGTTGAGGTGGTTAATCCCTCCCACTATTTGGCAACGGTGGCAGCTGGTGCGACCTTAGAAATGGAGTTTCGGATTGAAACCGGAACCGGATATCGAGCGGTTGATCGAAGCCGGGATGAAACGGCTGCGCTAGATTTTCTCCAAATTGATGCGGTATTTATGCCCGTTCGCAAGGTTCACTATTCCGTTGAGTCCACCCGTGCGGGCGGTGATGTGGAGCAGGATCGACTGATCATGGACATATGGACTGATGGCAGTCTATCTCCCCAGGATGCTATTAGTCAGGCGGCCGTTATTTTAGTGGATCTATTTAATCCCCTCAAAGATGTAACGGTTATCCCGGTTGAGGATGGCGAAGTTCATGAAGAGAATCCAGAGAGCCAGATTCCGATTGAAGAATTGCAGCTTTCAGTACGGGCTTACAACTGTCTGAAGCGGGCGCAGATTAACTCGGTCGCAGATTTGTTGGACTACACCCAGGAAGATCTACTGGAGATTAAAAACTTTGGGGCCAAATCTGCGGAAGAAGTAATTGAGGCGCTACAGGAGCGCTTGGGCATTACCTTACCCCACGAGAAGTCTGCCAAGTCGGGCTAGGTGGATTACTTGAGTTTTTCCTTGCATAAAGTTTAGAAGAAGTTGTTTTACCTGTTACGGGGGATTGTTGTTAGCTATGCGTCATCGTTGTCGTGTTCATCAATTAGGCCGTCCGGCGGATCAGCGCCGTGCGTTACTAAGGGCACTCACCACTGAGTTAATTCGCCATGGAAGTATCACTATTACTAAAGCACGGGCCAAGGCGGTCAGAGAGGAAGCTGAGCGGATTATCTCCCTAGCGAAAGATGGTTCTCTAGCGGCCCGTCGTCGTGCCATTGGCTATTTATATGACAAGGGCTTAGTTCATTCTCTATTTGAGGCGGCGGCAGAGCGATATGGCGATCGCAATGGTGGCTATACTCGCATTGCTCGCACTGTTAGGCGCAGAGGCGATAACGCTGAAATGGCTGTCATTGAACTGGTTTAAGGATTGCCTACTGGGTGTGAAAACTAAACCAGGATTGAGGGGGTGAAATGCCCAATATGGGAAACGGACAAACAGCAAAGCAAGTTGAGATTCAGGCTTGTGAACAGACAGACTGGCAGCGGGTTGCCCTCTTGATTCAGTACATAGGGACGAATTATCACGGGTGGCAGCGTCAGCCCAATCACAGATCAATTCAGGAGGAAATAGAGACAGTGTTGGCATCGGTGTTAGGGTATCCCGTAGTTTTGCATGGCGCAGGTCGCACCGACTCTGGCGTACATGCGGCTGCCCAGGTCGCCCACTTTGATGCCCCTGCCTATATTCCGGCCCATCGCTGGGCTGATATTCTCAGTCACCGATTGCCCTCGGACATTGTGGTCCGGGCTTCTGCCTGGGTGAATGGTGATTGGCACGCCCGATTCTCTGCACTATGGCGACGGTATCGTTACACCATTTATACCGATCGCCGCCCTAATTTGTTTGTGCGTCCTTTTTCCTGGCATTATTATTTAGCTCCCCTCGATGAGCAGCTCATGAAAGCCTCGTTGTTGCCCCTAATAGGTCGTCACCATCTAGCGGCATTTCATCGAGCGGGTTCTAACCGTCCCCACTCTTGGGTGGATATCCAAGATGTCAGTTGTGTCCGACAAGGGCCGTTTATTCGGATTGAGCTACAGGCCAGTGGGTTTCTCTATGGGATGATGCGCCTTTTGGTTGGCTTGTTAGTTGAGGTGGGTCGGGGATGGAAAACACCTGAATTTTTCACCCATATCTGGCAAGAGCAGGATCGGGAGCAGGTTAAATATGCCGCTCCGCCCCAGGGACTATGTTTGTTAAATGTAGGGTATGAAGAGATGCCGTTTGAGCGATCGCTCTGGTATGACACCCAGCCTCTGTTCGTTTTTTCTGGTTAAGTTTGTTCCGATTAGCAGTTGAATCTATTGATGAGAGCAAAAAATCATTATGTTTAAAACCCCTATTGCCAAAAGCGACGCGATTGAGCAACGCTGGTATGTGATTGACGCTGAAAATCAGCGCTTGGGTCGTTTAGCCACCCAAGCGGCGATGATTTTGCGTGGTAAAAATAAGGCGATTTATTCTCCCCACATGGATACGGGGGATTTCGTCATTGTGGTGAATGCCGATAAGGTGAATGTAACGGGACGGAAGCGATCGCAAAAACTATACCGTCGTCATTCTGGTCGTCCAGGTGGAATGAAGATGGAAACCTTTGATCAGCTACAAAGACGCATTCCTGAGCGCATCATCGAAAAAGCCATCAAAGGGATGTTACCCAAAAACGCCTTAGGTCGTCAGTTGTTTACTAAGCTGAAAGTATATGCTGGGCCAGATCATCCCCATCAAGCCCAGCAGCCAGAGAAACTTGAAATTGTAACCATTCCAGGAGGAAATAGTTAATGCAAACAGCAGGAAAAGGTGGACAGGTGATGTACTGGGGCACAGGCAGACGAAAGACTTCCGTCGCTCGAGTCCGTTTGGTTCCTGGCAGTGGCCAACTCATTATCAATGGTCGGGTAGGAGAGGACTATCTCCAGTACAATCCTGGCTATTTAGCCGTGGCTAAAGCTCCTTTGGAAACCTTGGGACTAGAAGGGGAATACGACATCCTGGTCAACGTTCGCGGGGGGGGATTGACCGGACAAGCCGACTCCATTCGCCTAGGCATTGCCCGTGCCTTATGTGAATTAGACCCTGAAAATCGTAAGCCCTTGAAAATTGAGGGATATTTGACCCGTGATCCCCGTGCGAAAGAGCGGAAAAAATATGGTCTACACAAAGCCAGAAAAGCGCCCCAGTATTCCAAGCGATAATTTTCTTGATTTTTCCCAGAGAATTTTCAACGGTGGGTGGTCTCAATTAATCAGCATTCAAATCAGTTGGATTAGTACACATACATAGGGTTATAACTATGCCTAAAGCAGGAATTCATCCAGAGTGGTACCCAGAAGCAAAGGTGTATTGCAACGGGGAATTGGTCGCCACCATGGGATCGACTCAGCCAGAAATACATGTCGATGTTTGGTCGGGCAACCATCCCTTCTATACTGGAACCCAACGGATTATGGATACGGAAGGACGGGTTGAGCGCTTTTTGCGTAAGTACGGCATGGCAGATAGCTCGGCACAATCCCCACAATAGGGGAGTTGTGTTGGTTGGGGCCAAGGCTGTGATTACTATAGAGTGAGTATCTGAGTGATCTAGAGTTGTCCATGGTCTAGGTTAGAATTCAGAAGTCACTTTTGTCTCGTGTTGATTGGGGGTCGGGTATGGCTGAAGCGTATTTACTGGATAAGTTACGGTCGGTTGAGCAGACCTATGAGCAGTTTACTCGACTGTTGGCCGATCCAGATACGGCTGCGGATCCGACTGAATTTCAAAAAGTAGCAAAAGCGCGGGCATCTTTAGAGGAGACGGTGGAGACTTACCATACGTGGAAGCAAGTTCAGGATGAGTTAGCGGGCGCGCAGGAAATTCTGAAGGAGTCTGCCAATGATGTGGAAATGCGGGAGATGGCGGCACTAGAGGTCCAAACCCTTGAAGAGCGGTTAGCGGAGTTGGAGACCCTGCTCAAAATCTTGCTCCTACCCCGTGATCCTAACGATGATAAAAATATCATGTTAGAAATTCGGGCCGGAACGGGTGGGGATGAAGCCGGAATTTGGGCTGGCGATCTGGTTCGTATGTATTCCCGTTATGCAGAAACCCAGGGCTGGCGTGTGGGGTTAGTCAGTGAATCCATTGCGGATATGGGTGGATTTAAGGAGGCGATTCTCGAAATTAAGGGCGATCGCGTCTACAGTAAACTCAAGTTTGAAGCGGGGGTTCACCGCGTTCAGCGGGTTCCGGTGACGGAGGCTGGCGGACGGGTCCATACGTCAACCGCTACCGTGGCGGTGATGCCAGAGGTAGATGATGTAGAAGTGAAGATCGATCCCAAAGATATTGAACTCACCACGGCCCGGTCCGGTGGTGCGGGTGGTCAGAATGTCAACAAGGTAGAAACAGCCGTTGATCTGTTCCATAAGCCCACGGGAATTCGGATTTTTTGTACGGAGGAGCGATCGCAATTGCAAAACCGGGAGCGGGCGATGCAAATTCTCCGAGCCAAGCTCTATGACATGAAACTGCGGGAACAGCAAGAAGCTGTTACTTCCATGCGTCGTTCTCAAGTGGGGACGGGGTCTCGCTCAGAGAAAATTAGAACCTATAACTATAAAGATAATCGGGCCACCGATCACCGCTTAGGCACTAATTTTTCCCTGTCTCCCATTCTGGAAGGGGACATTGATGACATTATTCAGTCTTGCATTGCCAAAGATCAACAGGAGCGTCTAGAGGAACTGGCTGCATCCACCTCCTCGGCCACTGCGGTCTAATAGGCTGGAAAGGCTGTTCAATGTAGGACAAATGCTCTATATTGAATGTGTGGCGATTGGGGCAAAAGCATGGCGCGGTTTTTACATGTTGCGGATATTCACCTAGGGTTTGATCGATACAATAGTCAGACTCGTAGCAAGGACTTTTTTTATGCGTTTCATGACGTGTTGCAACGGTATGCGGTTGAGGCACAGGTTGATTTCGTCGTAATTGTGGGCGACTTGTTCGAGCATCGCACCATTCAACCCTCCACCTTAAACCAAGCCCAAATTTGTCTGCAATTGTTGCAACAAGCCAATATTCCGGTGATTGCCATTGAGGGGAATCACGATAATCGGCCCTATGGCACTAAAACTAGTTGGCTCCGTTATTTGGCAGAGTGGAATTTACTGATTTTTTTAGAACCGGGGGATAGGGGTGAAGGGGAGCCATTCCTGCAACCCTGGAAGTTCGAGCGGAAGCGAGGCAGTTATATCGATTTGGACTGCGGTGTGCGGGTGATTGGTTCCTATTGGTATGGGGCGATGGCCCCTCAGGCGATCGAGCAGATGGCGGAGGCGATTCAAGGGTTGCCTCCGGGGCCAAGTCAGACGATGGTTCTATTTCACCATGGATTGGAGGGCCACGTTTCCCGATATGCGGGGGCATTGCGCTACGAAGAGATTTTACCACTGCGGACGGCTGGGGTTGATTATCTGGCCCTTGGCCATATCCATAAAAGCTATTCGGTGGAAAACTGGGTATTTAATCCGGGATCAATCGAAGTCAATAGTATGGAGGAAAGTCGCTATGAGCGGGGGGCGTATCTGGTCGAAATGGTGGACGGGCAGGTGGTGGCCCAGTTGTGTCAAGATTATCGGCAGCGATCGCTCCTCCGACTCCAACTGAAACTGACGGGAAAAGAGTTGGTGCCGGATGTAGAGGCGGCGGCTTCTGATTGTGTGCAGATGGCGATCGCCCATCACGATCTGATCCCCGCCGATGAACCCATCGTTGAATTACGCATAAGCGGTACCGTTGGCTTTGAACCGTTGGATTTGAATACCAAAGCCTTGCAACAACATCTCAAAACCCTGAGTGGGGCCTTAATTTTCCTGTTGCGCTATGATGTCGATTCCCTCGCCTATCAGTCTCCCTTAAGTGAGAGTGGCGATCGCTATTTAATTGAGGAAGAAATTTATCAAGATATTGTAGCCAGCCATGCCCGTTACCAGGAACACACGCCCCTGTTGGCAAAGGGGCTGATGGCCTTGAAGGACAGCTACTGGCAACAACAAGCCGAACTCCAACTTTATGAATTGGTGGGGCAGTTATTACAGCAAACGCAAGAATCGCCCCAGGAAGACTCGCGATCCTCGTGATCTAAGTTTATAAAGAAAACCAAAAATTTGTTAAGCTTGATTCTGAGTTTGTGCTGCGGTGATTCTGTGCATAAGGATAAGGCATGGGTCGCGGCATTCAGTCGCAGGGATAATGATTGGAGGACCGCATCATGTTGCGTTTGGAGCATGTCAGCAAGATATATCCGACGGGGGAAGTCCTGAAGGATATTAACTGGGAGGTAAAGACGGGCGATCGCATCGGCCTGGTTGGGATGAACGGTGCCGGAAAATCTACCCAGTTGCGCTTAATTGCGGGCGAGGAAGAGCCGACCTCTGGGGAAATTATTCGACCCAACAGTTTGAAGATAGCCTATCTCACCCAAGAATTTGAAGTGGACCCCTGTCGCACCGTGCGGGAAGAGTTTTGGCAAGTATTCACCACCGCCAGTCAACTTCAACATGCCATGGCCGAAGTCCAAATTCGGATGGAAACAGCGACCCCGGCTGAATTGGATGAGCTAATTCATGAGTTAGACCGCCATCAGCGCCAATTTGAAGCCCTAGATGGTTATGGACTAGAAGCACAGATTGAGAAAATTTTGCCGGAAGTGGGATTTACCGCCGATGATGGCGATCGCCTCGTGAGCGCCTTTAGTGGGGGTTGGCAAATGCGGATGAGTTTGGGCAAAATTCTGCTGCAAGCACCGGACTTGTTACTGCTGGACGAGCCAACGAACCATCTTGATTTAGAAACCATTGAATGGTTAGAAACTTACTTGAAAGGGTTAACCACACCCATGGTGGTCGTGTCCCATGACCGAGAATTTCTCGATCGCCTCTGCACCCAGATTGTTGAAACAGAGCGGGGGGTGTCCACGGTGTATCTGGGCAACTATAGCGCTTACCAACTCCAGAAAGCAGAAAATCAGCAGGCGTTGCAATCAGCCTATGAACGGCAACAAAAGGAATTAGAGAAACAGCAGACTTTTGTAGACCGATTCCGCGCCAGTGCTACCCGCAGTACTCAGGCAAAAAGTCGGGAGCGACAACTAGAAAAGGTAGAACGGTTGGATGCACCGACGGCCAACGTTCGTACCCTTGATTTTCGCTTTCCGCCCTCCCCTCGCAGTGGTCGAGAAGTGGTGAAAATTGAAGATTTAACCCATTACTACAACGATAATGTGTTGTTTTTGGGGGCTGACTTGTTAATTGAGCGGGGCGATCGCATCGCCTTTCTGGGACCAAACGGTTCCGGTAAATCTACTCTCCTAAAGCTCATCATGGGAATGGAACAACCAGAGGATGGATTCGTTAAATTAGGCGACCATGGCGTGATCCCCGGTTATTTTGAACAAAACCAAGCGGAAGCGTTGGACCTAAATAAAACGGTCATGGACACCATTCATGACGAAGTGCCGGACTGGAAAGATGAAGCGGTGCGATCGCTCCTCGGTCAGTTTCTCTTTAGCAAAGACAGCGTATTTAAGACGGTTGACACCTTGAGTGGGGGTGAAAAAGCCCGGTTGGCCCTGGCTAAAATGTTACTACAGCCCGTTAATGTGCTCATCCTAGACGAGCCAACCAATCACCTTGATATCCCCGCTAAAGAAATGCTGGAAGCCGCATTACAACATTATGATGGTACGGTTTTGCTGGTATCCCATGATCGCTATTTTATTGGCCAAGTTGCTAACAAGATTGTTGAACTACGCGATGGTGACCTGAAACTCTACCGAGGCAACTATCAATATTACTTAGACAAACTTGAAGAAGAGCGGGAAAGGGCCAGACTGGGCGAGATCGAAGCTAAAAAGGCCGAGAAATCAGCCGAAAAACGGGCCAAGCAGCAACGCAAGAAGAAGGAGAAAGCAAAGAAAACCTAGTATTCTCCTTATCTGCGACCAGATTTTGATAAACTGCCTATAATACTTCTTGTACGTATTATATTCTGTCTTACAGCAGAACAATTTGTCCCTAGCAGGCTACGATTTTACTATTTTCTAACGTGTGAAACCATAGTCGGTTTGGCTCACTGATCATTCAAGGATATTGGGAAACTATTGATAAAGCAGGAGTATCACTAGGATATTAGCCTAAGCTGATTAGGACATCAGCCTAGAATATCTTAGAAAAGGCGTGGGTGTTACCTCTGTTAAAGTGGTAATCCATGAAGTGTAGATGATGGTTTTTATTCAGAAACTCATAAGAGAAGGGCAACTTTCATGACACAGCGATCGATTTCTCCAGTGGTATTGGTCATCTTAGATGGGTGGGGATACCGTGAAGATTCTCAGGCAAATGCGATCGCCATGGCGGCAACCCCAGTGATGGACAGTCTGTGGTCAGCTTATCCGAGTACCTTAATTCGGACTTCAGGCAAAGATGTTGGCTTGCCCCAAGGTCAAATGGGCAATTCGGAAGTCGGGCATCTTAATATTGGTGCGGGCAGAGTGGTGCCCCAAGAACTAGTTCGCATTTCTGATGCAGTGGAAGATGGCACGATTCTACAAAATCCGGCGTTGGTCAGCCTTTGCCAATCCGTTCTCCAATCCCAAGGGGCACTGCACTTGGTGGGTCTTTGCTCCGAGGGCGGTGTGCATTCCCATCTAAGCCATCTATTTGGTTTGATTGACCTAGCCAAGGAACAAAATATTAGCCAAGTTTATGTCCATGCTATTACCGACGGTCGAGATACCAAGCCCAAGGAAGCCCTGACAGCCCTCCAGAAAATTGAAGATTACCTGGAGCACACGGGTGTTGGGCAGATAGCGACTCTGAGTGGTCGCTACTATGCCATGGACCGGGATAATCGCTGGGATCGTATCCAAAAGTTTTACGATGTAATGACTGCGGAAGGAGTAGGAGATGGTCGTTCAGCCATCGATATCCTGCAAGCTTCTTATGCTGAAGAGATTACCGACGAATTTGTTTTACCCATTCGGGTTGCTGCCGGAACCGTTCATCCCGGTGATGGGGTTATCTTTTTTAACTTCCGCCCCGATCGGGCGCGACAACTGACGCAGGCATTTGTTGATCCTGACTTTCAGGAATTTGAGCGAACATTAGTTCAGCCCCTAGGGTTTGCTACCTTTACCCAGTACAATACTGATTTTCCCGTCAAGGTGGCGTTTGAACCCCAGAACTTGAACAATATTCTGGGTGAGGTTATTGCCAATCATGGCTTAAAGCAGTTGCGTACTGCTGAAACCGAAAAGTATGCCCATGTCACGTACTTTTTTAATGGTGGTGTGGAAGATCCCTTTGCTGGGGAAGATCGGGAGTTGGTGCCGAGTCCCATGGTGCCAACCTATGATCGCGATCCCAAGATGTCGGCTCAGCCCGTGACGAACGTCGTGCTCAAAGCCCTGGAAAAACAGGTTTATTCTTTGATTGTTGTCAACTATGCAAACCCTGATATGGTCGGGCATACAGGCAATATGGACGCGACGATTGAGGCGATCGCCACGGTCGATCACTGTTTAGGGCAGTTACTAGAAGGGGTGAGCAAAGTGGGTGGCACCACCATTATCATTGCTGACCATGGCAATGCCGAATACATGCACGATGAACAGGGCAACCCTTGGACTGCCCATACTACTAATGCAGTGCCGTTTATCTTAGTGGAGGGAGAGGGCCGGAAAATACCGGGATACGGCACGGATGTGATGCTACGCTCCGATGGACGTTTGGCTGACATTGCTCCCACGATTTTACAGGTGTTAGGGCTACCGCAACCGGAAGAAATGACAGGCAAATCAATGATTCAGCCATCAAATGTTGATCTGTCCTCAAACCGTACCCCAGTGTCCCTATCCTTGTGAGCAAATGGGGAGTCTATGGGTCTCGCCGCCATTGAGCCAGGATCTATGGATCTAATGCTTGCCGCAGTGTTGGAAAATGTGCGATCATGGAAAACCATGCGCTTAGTTAGCCTTGAGATAGGGATTACCCAGAGGAGATGTCCATGACATTGATCAGTCTTGCCCAGATTATTTGGGCTGTTGCTGCAATCGGCTTGATTATTTTAGTGCTATTGCACAGCCCCAAAGGGGATGGGTTAGGGGGATTAGGAGGACAAGCTCAACTTTTTACCAGTACAAAAAGTGCTGAAACGACCCTTAACCGTTTGACATGGACCCTAACGGTTATTTTCATTGGTTTAACATTAGTGCTGAGTGCGGGGTGGTTAGGGTAGTTATACCAACCAGATGTTCGGGTTAGTGTCAGAGGGTTGAACCGATGAGCAACGCCAAACGCCCTCCATCATGGTTATTCAGTTTACTCTCCGCCACAGTGGTGATTCTATGGGTCATTGTGGCCCCATCCTCAGTGGTCCAGGGACAGCAACAGCCTCCTGCTGCGAGTCAGGCGATCCAGTCCCGTTTGCCCTCTGCCAGGGTACATGCCTTACCAGAAAGTTTGAACAATTGGGCCGACACAACCAGCGGAGGCAGCTATTTTGACCAGATTCGGCCTAGTACTTTTGGGTACTTGGTTTGGTCCCGATTTCCAATAAGGGTTTATTTGGAATCGAACTCCTTGGGGGGTGGCATGGGCGATCGCCCCGATGTCAGGCAAGCCTGGAGCACCGCTGTCCAAACCGCAATTTCAGCCTGGAATACCTATATTCCATTAGTGGAAACAACGGTTGTTGATGAAGCGGACATCATCATTGTGGCGCAAGCACCGCCCCTCCGTTGGAACGACGGTAGGCATCGGGCGCAAACCGCAGAAACGACCTACACACTGCACGTTGTCACCCTAGAACATGGGATCGACATTCTCCAACAACGCTACCGTATTTTATTATCCCCTAACCAAACCAGCCGCTATACAACCGCAACGGCCCGCCATGAGCTAGGACACGCCCTCGGCATTTGGGGGCATAGCCGTTCACAGACAGATGCCCTCTATTATGCCCAAGTCAGCCATCCCGCCCCAATTTCTCCTAGGGATGTGAATACGCTCAAACAAATTTATCAGCAACCGACCCAACTGGGTTGGCCCCTGATCGGTGATGCTAATGTTCAGACCCAATAAATTTAGTAACCCTGGCCGATCACAACTGGGGTTGAAGGCCAACACTTAGTATGGTCACGAAATAAAGCCGAAGAATTTTGGTTGGGCTTAGGCAGGGAATGCCTACCTCTATCCCAGTTCTCCGGCTTTACCTTTCCTGAATCTTTTTATAGAGCGGAGTCCCTTGCCCAGGTCGGGTGAGGGACTTCATTATTCTTTGGCTTTATATTTCCTTCAAAAAATCCCTACATTTCCTTCAAAAAATCCATACCCATTTTCCCCTGAGAGGTACATAAGGGTGAAACTACTGAGGACAATCGGCAGACTAGCCCATGATCGAGGCTACCTCAGTCGGCCCCCTGGACTGCATTAGGAGATGTTACCATGACAACCCTACACTCTAAACTCTGTGTCTTAAGTCTAGTAGGTATTAGCTTGATTGCGCCACTCAATCTACTCAACAATACCGGGGATCAAGGCATGGGCCATGGGGATTACCTGGCGGGACCGGGGACTGTCGTTAGGCAATGGTCTACGTTTGAAGTGCCTGCTGATTTGGGACTTCCCCATAAGCGTGAACCGGGTGGCACCCGATAGATGGTTGTTAACGGTCCTGGGATGTCCCATTCTTTGAAGGATCGGCGGGGGAAGGGGTCGGAGCCTCTGACGGCGAGGTCGAACGGGTCAAGGGAATTACGATGTTGGTCATCGCTTGTTGGATAAACGCATTAATAAATTCATCACGACGGTTGAGTTGGAACTGAGCTTCAACCACATCCGTCATGCCGCCATCACCCCAGGTTTGCTCTTGCCGAAAATATTCGATGAAACTTTTTCCCGCAATATGGGTAAGGTAGGCACCCGTTACCCCCTGAAGTGCTTGCCCAATCAGGGCTGTAGCAATATTCAGTTTGAGGGTAACGCTCCATAACTCCAACGCACCTTTGACGATCCCTAATCCAAGCAAGGTTTTAGCTAGGGATACCCCTAAGGTTTTGGCCCGTTCCCGGTTCACTTCACAACCGTACACTTGGCCAATTTCAATCACCATTTGGGTGTTGATTGCAGCAGTAGCCAATAGGTCCAATCCGGGTAGAGGCATGGCAGCAATCACGCCACCGCTAATCCACTGGTATTTTTCAATGATGGCGATCGCCTGTTGTCGTCGTTGCTGATCCAAGATTTTGCGGGCCTCATCCCCTAATCGTTGGGTCTGGAGCAAAATATTATTAGCCATAAGGGTTTCCCCTTCGCGGTCCAAGATATCCGCCACACGATACAAAAGTGCCGTGATATCCGGTTCGGGGTAGAAGCGATCGCCCGTCTCTAGGACGACAGGTGTGGGATTAGCCGCGATCGCCACCACATCTTCCGGTGGCAGCAGCCCACACACTCGCTGGCGCAGATGATTCAGAATAGCGTCCCGATCCTCATCGGGATAGAGATCGGTTTTATTGAATAAAAGGAGCGATCGTTTACCTAGTTCCCCTAGCTGCCGCAGCAAATCATACTCAGTTTGGAGCAGATCATTTTCCACCACGAACAAAACGAGATCTGCCTCAGTGGCAATCTGACGGGCTTCTTCTTCCCATTCCGCCCCCCCAACACTTGCATCCAACAGCCCCGGTGTATCCGTCAGCAAAATCTTACGCCTCATCCCCTCAAATTGCAGTCGATAGGATGTACTACGGGTTGTGGTGCCCATAGCGGCTGACACTGGACCTGCCTGTCGCCCCAAAATAGCATTGATAGTAGAGGTTTTTCCCGTGGACCCCACCCCTACAATCACTACCTGTAAATCACCTTGTTGCATCAGGTTTTGGATGGCCGCCTGACGCTGAAGCAACGTTGACCTAACCATTTGGTCCTCAATTTGATTAACATGACGCTGCACCGCATCCAGCGTTATCACGGCAGCATCCGTTGCTTGGGCGGGAGCCGTTGGGGATGGGTGGCGTTTGCGAGGACGCATGAGGAGAATCCCATAGTAACCAAGGGCCAAAACCAGGCCCAACAATATCAGGCTCAAGCAGAGCACACTTACCCCTGCCAAGGTTGGTGAAAGCTCGGCCATACTCGCATACAACTGAGCGATGGTCGTGGTTAGCCATAGGACGAAGATCAGCAGCCCTAACACACTCAGCAATATCAAAACTAAACGAGTCTGGTACATAGATATAGATAAAGATGGGGTCAGGAATTGGGAACACCACTCTAGAAACATAGCCCCATAGACAAGGACAGCGACGCAACACCATCCCTTTACGAGGAAATGCCTCCCCACTCTAGATCAACTTTGTGATCGATGTCTTGACACACAGTACGTCCCACACAATGCATTCCACACAATGCATTCCACACAATACCTCTCATAAGATAATGGGGTATCTAATTTGAATGATCCATCTGGAAGCAAATCGCCCAATCCTTGCTCAGGAAAAGTCTGATAATCCTAACAAACTTGATCTAGCTCTTAATAAAAAGATGTGAATGTAAAGTGCAGATAATTTCATCAGTGAAAATCATGATTTGCAAGGGTAAATCCACGCCACCAAGAGAGTATCACGGCTTATTAATCCGTATTTATACTGTTTTTATTTAGTGATTGAAGTGTTTCCTGGCCATGCAACAACGCAACCAAGACTCTGCCCGACCATTACCTTGAACCCATCAATAGTTTCGCAAAAGCTTTTAAAAAAAGGCTTGGAACATCGAATTAGGGGTTACTACATAGGATCTTTATCATTTGTTCAGAGCATTAGGGGCAGTTCTTTATAAATTATGCTTGTATACTTCTAGAGTCCTAGATATGATTTTTATATAGAGTCTCCTACAATTAAAAGTACTAGGTATCTTCATATTCATCATGATTTAGCATACTTGATGCAATAACACTAGCTTTGTGTTATACATTGTGAGGGTCTTACATGATATCTGTAAATTTACTGAAAATAAAAAGACAGGCAAAATAATTTATACTCAGCAATTCTACCAGTCGTGACTTTGTGTCGTCGTACTTTTGAGTTTCCTCGCTGTCCCAGTAAATTTTGTCAGTAGTGGGTATTAGATTACCTGATGGTATGAAGGGATGCATTTTGCGATTTTAGTGATTGTTAGGGAACAGTTATGCCCAAGAAGATTAGTCTATTTGATGTTGCCATTGATAATTTGTCGATGGCAGAACTTATTCCCAAGCTAAAGTTTGGTGGCATTGTCTTTACGCCAAATGTAGATCATGTGATGCGGCTGCGGCATGATGCAGAGTTCCGTAGCATTTACAATTGCGCCACCTACCGAACCTGTGATAGTCAAGTTTTAATGTACGCTGCGCGTATCCTTGGTCAGCCTTTAGTTGAGAAGATTTCGGGTTCTGACTTATTCCCCGCTTTTTACAATTACTATGCAGCGGACCCAGATGTCAAAATTTTCCTGCTGGGCGCGCAGGAAGGGGTTGCGGCAGTTGCCCAAAAGCAAATCAACCAAAAAGTCGGGCGTAATATGGTGGTTGGAGTATACTCTCCCCCGTTCGGGTTTGAAAAGGATACGGCTGAGTGCGATCGCATTGTTGAGATGGTTGAAGTATCTGGTGCTAATGTACTGGCGGTAGGGCTGGGTTGTCCTAAGCAAGAACGTTGGATTTATAACTATAAAGATCAGTTCAATGCCATCAAGCTTTTCCTGGCCATTGGGGCAACCATCGACTTTGAAGCGGGCAATGTATCCCGTGCCCCTAAATGGATAAGCGACATTGGCTTTGAGTGGGTGTATCGCTTGTTGCGGGAGCCACGTCGTTTGTGGAAGCGTTATATCCTGAACGATTTGCCATTTGCCTGGGTACTGCTAGAAGAGTGGATAAAAACTAAGCAGCAACGGCCTGTTAAAGCGGCTCAGGTTGAAGTTGAAAACCCATTCAGCTAGCGTAGTATTGCCTGGTAATATCCAGAAGATACACTAAATTTTCTTGGGTGAATTTTCTTTTCAGATGTTCCTTATGATTACTGGCCCATTGTTCCATTGGAATAGTGGGTCTTTTTGTTTTTATTTCCGTCTCGTATATGGTGCGGTGGGTTGGGGTTAAACGTGGCGACGTAGGGCTACCCTCCAGTTCTGTAATGCCATGGGTGTGATCTACTTAACGTAACTTAGCCTGGATATGATTGCGTATTGCTATATTGGGCCTCAGCATAATCTTTCAGTTCCATGGCCATGCGACGAATCCCTCTTTGTTCATCCTTTTTGATGAAGGGGAAGAATAGGGGACTCAGTAGACCGGAAACGGTTTCTTTGTGGATATATTTGGTTCGATGGGGGCCTAGATCGTAAAGCTCAAACGTGTGTTTGCTGCGATAGCCAGGGGCGATCGCAATCCACTGCAAGCGCGTATCTGGTTCCACATGGGTAACAATCGCTTGAAATTTAGTTTCAGATTCACTAGGGATTCGTTGGAGCGATAACACCAGGGAATGCCCTAAGGTCAGGGTTTGATTCGGGTGGCGATCAAATAAAAAAGAGTTCCACTGATACCAGTGATCGTTACGACACAAGGTTTCCCACACAAAGGAGCAGGGAACATCCAAGTCTAGCTCTACACGAAGGGTTGGCATAGTTGGTGAGAAAAATCGATACTAGGAAAACGGGTCAGGCTACAACCAAACTCAGGTATATCATTTGTTTTCCCTTTGCGGAGGCATACTTTTGTGTCTTTTTTTTGCGATACCCCTAGGGGGCAGTCGCCCCACACCCTGGTCCGCCAAACTCCCCGCTTGAGCTTTGCAGCTTTCTAGGCTAGGGTGATTGGGCACTTGCTGGTATAACAGCAAACTAAATAGACTCGGCTACAGCCTCTATGCTGTGGGTTATCTTTCTACTTACTCTTCATTCGCTAATTTATGGTCCATCTCACCCCTAATCCTAGTTTTAGTCTGACCATGCGTTGCCGGATTCCCAACCGTACCGGAATGTTGGCCAGCATTACCCAGGCGATCGCCATTGCTGGAGGCAATATTAGCCATATTGACTTAGTGGAATATGATCGCAACATTATTGTACGGGACATCTCCATTGATGCCTTCAGTGCGGATCACGCCACAGCCATTGCTACAGCGGTTAAGGCTCTGGAATCCATTGATGTGATTAGTGTCACCGATCGCACCTTTGACCTGCATCAAGGAGGCAAAATCAGTGTGCAATGCAAACAAGCCCTGAGCCATCCCACTGACTTGGCCATGGCTTATACACCAGGGGTGGGCCGGGTTTGTAGTGCGATCGCGGAAGCCCCTGAGCGGGTTTATGAACTCACCATCAAAAGCAATATTGTAGCAGTGGTGACGGATGGGAGTGCGGTGTTGGGATTGGGGAACTTGGGACCGGAAGCGGCTTTACCTGTAATGGAAGGAAAAGCCATGCTGTTTAAGGAGTTCGGTGGAGTCGATGCCTTCCCCATTTGTTTGGCCACCCAAGATGTGGAAGAAATTGTCGCAACAGTCAAACATTTGGCTCCGGTCTTTGGGGGCATCAACTTAGAAGATATTGGCGCACCCCGCTGTTTTGAAATTGAAGCCCGTCTTCAGAAAGAATTGAATATTCCGGTGTTCCACGACGACCAACATGGCACGGCAGTGGTCAGTCTGGCGGCGCTCTACAACTCGCTTAAGTTGGTTAACAAACAACTGGAGCAGGTGCGGATTGTGATTAATGGCGCGGGGGCGGCGGGGTTAGCCATTGCCCAATTACTCAAACATGCGGGGGCGACCCAAATCCTGCTGTGTGATTCTAAGGGGCTGTTAAGTCGCGATCGCTCCGACCTCACTGAGAAAAAACAGCAGTTTAGCTGCGAAGAATCGGGCACCTTAGCCGATGCCCTCAAGAACGCTGATGTGTTCCTAGGGGTGAGCGTTCCCGGTGTGGTTACTCCTCCCATGGTTAAAGCCATGGCCTCGGACCCCATTGTGTTTGCCATGGCTAACCCCATTCCCGAAATTCAACCGGAACTGGTGGTGAATGATGTGGCCGTGATGGCCACAGGACGGAGCGACTATCCCAACCAGATCAATAACGTACTAGCGTTTCCTGGCATTTTCCGGGGGGCTTTGGACTGCCGTGCCACTGGAATGACGGTCAATATGTATATTGAAGCCGCAATGGCGATCGCCTCCCTCGTCGATCCGGCCAACCTCGGTCCAGAGCATATTATCCCATCCGTATTCGATCGCCGGGTTGCCCCTGCGGTGGCGGCGGCGGTCCAAAAAGCCGCCCACCAAGATGGAGTTGCAGGAATTTAAGCAATGTTGCCATTCCTTGCTAATTATCAGGAAATGGCACTTTTGTTAAAGTGTGTGACAAGTTGGTCCATATGGCCTGAGTTTGCCAGAAAGTGGGGAAGTTAGGTTTCTGGTGTAAGCGTCTAGGCATTATTTAATCCGTAGTTTACAGTAGTCAACCTAGCAAATTAGCTAACTTGGATAACATTAGGAGTTGTTGAACCATGTCAGATAGTCAAGTTCTTTTGGCGCTGTTGATTGCTCTGATCCCTGGCTTTTATGCCTTCAAGCTATCCACTGAGTTGTACAAGTAAACCTGTTGTCTACCCCATTTTTGGGGGCGACCCTGGGTGAGAGCAATGCTCTAAGCCGGGTGGTTTTTCTAACTAGACTCAGCTACGATGATGCCAGAAGATGACGTTGCGTCCGCTTCTGGCCATCTTTTGAACAAATGGTGTGTATTTGTAGGGATTGATTATGGCTTTGTCTCGCCGTTCCTCTCCATCTTCCCTGGCGGTTCGCCGTCACTTAGCGGTGTCCCCATCGTCCCGATATCCTCTACCCCTGCGATCGCCCCAGAATCGCTTGCCAGAAATTTTGTTGATGGTGGGGATCAATCTAGCGATCGCCACCATTGCAGGTCTGACTATTGTGCGTCTGCTACCCTACAATGCAGAGCAGCAAGTCAAATTACAAGATTTACAAGGGGAAGTGAATATGCTCGAAAATCGCGTTGATCACCTCCGCCAGGATTTTACCCACTATTTTGATCCCCAGCAAACCCGTAGCAATATGAGAGCGTTAAGCGACCAATTGGAAAATGGGCAGCGCAAGATCATTTTTATTGACCCTCCGGCCCCAGTGCCATCCGCCCCGACCGGGGAAGGTTCCACGGCAGACGTACCCCCTTCCCCAACAGTGTCCCAGCCCGGTAATTAAGGAATAATCCCCGCTCAAAAACCAACACAGTTACAGATTATTTAATCCACGCGCCTAACCTCTGCCCATTACACCCCCTCTATCTCCGTCTAAAGATATAGGAAAAAATCCTAATCATGGGTCTATCAAGCTTTAGGATTAAGAGGAGAGGATGTAATTTACGCCATACTTAAACTACGTGAGTGGGCTAACCTCTCTTAACGAGTTCTAGGGTAGTTACCCTGTTCTAGGGTAGTTACACTGCCGCTAGTTCAACGAATTGTTAGGGTTGGCTTTTTGCGCTCAACCCTGTTTATCCTATCCCACCCAATTAGCCGTACCCCGTCCCTAGGACGATGACCCAAAACATGGTCCCAACCTACGGCTACTCATGAAGGGGGGCGATCGCAACACGCTTCAAGTCTGTTTATCGTTCGTTATCGCTCGACGACCCAGGGAGACACTACCGTGCATACAGCGCCATCTGCGGAAGCCAAACTTGATGCTGTCGTCAACGGCGCACGGGCAATTTTGCAAAAGCAAACCTTTGCCGATGCCGCCCGTGCTATTTTTGACCGCTGCTGTGAAATGACGGGGGCGGTATCGGGCTATGTGGCCCTGCTGAGTGAAGATGGGCATGAGAACGAAGTCCTATTCCTGGAAGCGGGAGGGATGCCCTGTTCCGTGGACCCAGCCTTACCGATGCCGATTCGGGGCTTACGATCGGTTGCTTACGAAACCCACAAGGCGGTGTACCACAATGATTTTATGAACAGTGAGTGGGGGAAATATATGCCTGAAGGGCATGTTGTTCTGAAGAATGTCATGTTTGCCCCGCTCAATCTGGATGGTAAAACGGTGGGTATTTTAGGGTTGGCTAATAAATCCTCCGATTTCACGGCGGAAGATGCTGAGATCGCAGATGTTTTTGGGGAACTAGCGGCGATCGCCTTAGCCAATAGTCGCTATTTAGATCGCCTCAACGAGAAAAACCAAGCATTGGAGTTAGCGCTGTCTGAAATTAGAACCTTACAGGGTCTCTTACCCATGTGTTCTCATTGTAAGAGTATCCGCACCGATGACGGACTGTGGATGCGAATCGAAGCCTATCTAAGCGATCACACCGATGCCAAGTTCAGCCACGGTCTTTGTCCTGACTGCATTCGAGACCTGTACCCAGATGACGCGGATGCCATTATCGCCCAACTAGATTTATCAATCAACCCTAGGACTTCCCATGACGACGCTTGAATCACGGCTCGATCTACCCCATTATTGCCCACCCCTGATTCATGAACTGAGCCTTTCTTCTTCGTAGCTAATTTGCTCTGAGTAGCAACTTGGTGGCTCAATGTGGATGCTCAAGCGCACTGGGTTATAGTATTTCTTTAATTCAGCTTCCACCCTTTCAGTAATTTGATGGGCAGTTTCCACGTCGGCAGCATCCACAATTAAATGCATTTCAATGAAGGTTTGGCGACCTAACATGCCCCGTGAAGCAATATCGTGACAATTGATGACACCCGGCACTTGCATGACGATGGAGTGAATCGCTTCGGGGGCGATCGCAATCTCATCCACCAACCATGGCAAATTCTCCCGCACCACCGTCCAACCGCTCCACAGCACCATCAACGCCACCGGGAATGAAAACAAAATATCAATCCACTGAATATTCCATCCCCAAATGCCAATTAACCCCAGTAGCACCAGAATCGTGATCCAGACATCGCTCATGGTGTGGCGGGCATCCGCCACCAAAATCGGGCTATTTAATTGATTCCCCACATGTCGTTCGTAAAAGGCAACCCCAATATTAATCCCTAAAACAATCACCAAGAGCCATAACTCACTCCCCTTAATCTCCACTAACTCCTCATAGTCCACCATGCGCCCAATGGCGGTTTGCAAAACCTCAAAGCATGTGACCCCCAAAAACGCCGCAATTCCCAAAGCCCCCACCGCTTCATACTTATGATGGCCATAGGGATGATCCCGATCCGGTTGGGGTGAAGAAAGATGGCTGGTTACTAGACCCAGAACATTGTTAACGCTATCGGTAACACTGTGGAGCGCATCGGCGAGTAAGCTGAGTGAACCCGTCAAAAATCCGACAATAAACTTAAGGGTCATCACCACTAGGTTCAACACTAGGGTTATGATCAATACCTTCTGTACTTGGGATTGATATGTACTCATAATTTGCTTGAGAAAACTTGTTTAGATGGGGGAGACGGGGTTTAAGATGGGAAACAAACCACCACTTCTTAATGATCGCATGTCTAACTCATCTCTACGGCTTAATCTACAGGATGGTTCCGTTTCGTTTCAATTTACCCCCGTTGCCGCCCAACAGTTGAAAACTCAACTCACGACCTTAGTGCAACAATTGAAAAAAGCGGCCACAATTACAGGAACAACAGGCGATCGCCCCACCCAGCAAGCATCGTTGGAATATCAGTATACCGGAGATATTTTTCTGGAACTGTTTTGCAATCCCAACATCTGGTCGTCTCCCTTTGCCGCAAAAGTATTGGTAACGGTGAGGGACGAACGCATTCGCCTGACCACTGAGGTGGAACTCCCCCGGATTGTTGAAGACATCAATGCGTATTTGGAGCAAAATTCCTCAGGGAACATTTAGGTATCACGCCCCCCAACGAAATTCTCTAGAGCCTTTCTAATTCCCACGGCTTAGAGCTGTAGATGGTCTAAAAGAAACAACATCTACTGACATCTATTTTAGAATGTAGGGGGCGTGATGCTGACGATAATCTTCGGTCCATTGCCCTGATCAGTTCATTGTCCTGATCATAAATCTATTCTCTAGTGCTGTTAGCAAACACCCTCCATGAATACTGATAATCTCGTACAAATGATGCAAAAGGGCTTCCATATCACCCTGGGAGCCGCTTCGTTTCTAGTGGAAACCGCCACAGTCCAAGACTCCCAACAGCGGGATGATAACCTAGCCAAACTACAGTCGGGCGACTTTAATCGGTTGTCTGAAGAGTGGGCAGTTACGGGTGAGCAAAAGGAACAGGAAGCCCGTACCTTTGTGGAGTCTCTGATACCAGAAGGAAGCTTTCCTGGAATGCCGGTTAATCCAAATGCAACATCTAGCCAAACGAGCCAGCATGGTCCCAGGGTACCTGTCGATATCCAAAATGATTTAGACGTATTGATGTCAGAACTTGCTAGTATCCGTACCCTCTTGAAGGATTAGTCCTGGGGGGCTTACTCCCTTTCCACTGCAAGAATACATAGTCAGGTGCGTGACAACGCACCCTACACTTGCTAAGTACTATAGGCACCCTTAGGTTGGGAAGGAAGGTCGTGTAGGGTACGCCTACTCCCTACAAAGATTAAACCACTGTAGTTTGGCTAAGCCAAGCCGATTTAGCTTGCGTATTCCTGATTCGCAGCGTCTCGCTGGGAATCCTATCTAGAGGCTCTGCCTCGTATCTGACCGGAGCCAGAGGCTCCTGTTGAGGCACCCAGCTAGAGGCAGGGTACCAGAAACATGGGTTTCAGACGCTAAACAACTACTACGCGCCCCCACTAACTAAAGTGTCTACGGCGATCAAAGTTTTTCTGTTTATCTCATGGAAAAGCCAGTCTGGGTCATCTAACCGTTATTGGATAACCCAGACTGGCTTTAAACATATTGGCAAGTTTGGCGTTGGGAACCTCAGTGACCCAAAATCACGACTATACGAATATTACGTTTATCGGCGCGATCGCCCCCTCCTTGCCAAACAGGTGCTTAGTCGTTTTCCCAGGATTCTTGGCTGATCAGATCGCCAATGCGATCGCGCAGCAAAAAGCCATGCCGCTCTAACTCCCCCTCAACCCCTTGCCATTCCCGTGCAGGAATATAGTTACACAATACATAAATGGGTTGCTGGCGACTAACTAACCCGGTTTGTACCAACCGACTGGTTTCTTCTCGGATCAGATGAATAGAGTAAATCTGTGGTAAACGTGCCTGAATTGCCTGAATCATATTTCCCCCTTAACTAAAATGTGCGTGGAGTATGCCGATGGATGGTTCAAAACTTAAAAAGGAATTCCATCCCCTCTAGCTAAGCAAATGGATGCGCTAGGTCGAGTTCATCATCAAAGAATCACTGTGTATCATAGGGCTTATCTAGCTCTATAGCGCCTGAGCCAATCAATCAAATAAGCGCAAAAGCGGCTAAACCAGAAAAAAAGTAGCTTAGCG
>JAYKIC010000137.1:0-8500 GCA_035284985.1 Leptolyngbyaceae cyanobacterium | reverse complement strand
GAGTTGCGTCGCCAGTTCCCCACTTTCACACATCAACGCCTCTGCCCGATCCAACTGACCCACTTGGTAGTACGCTTGGGCCAAATGGCGAATGGTGTCCACCTCCGTTGCTGCGTTGGGTCGAATGGCTAGGATCGGACAGGACAAGAACCCGCTCATCCCTTGGGGAGACGGTGGCTCGGCTGTCGCTTCAGTTGGCTCTTCATAGGTGATTGGTCCCTTCAACTGCTGATACAGAGGGTCTAGGAGGGCGATGGCGGCTTGATGGAAGCCCAAGGTTTGTAGGGCTTCGGCTTGGCGAATTTGGCTACGGATTACGCCTTGCTGATGGTCCAACTCCTCAAATAGGGCGATCGCTTGCTCTAGGGTTTGTAACGCCGCCTCCGCCTGTCCCTGGGCTAATTGAATCCGGGCTTGGACATTGAGGGATTGGGCTAAGGCGGATTGTTGCCCATCGGAGGGATTTCCCGCCGCCATGGTGGTGAGACGGTCAATACTGGTGGCGATCGCCCCTACTGCTTCTGGCAATGCCCCGCGCTGTTCTTGCACCAGGGCTAAATTACTTAGGGCCACCGCTTCCCCCAAGTCATCCTGCTGGGTACGATATTGGGCGATCGCCGCTTGAATCGGGGTTAAGGCTTCGGTGAGTTGACCGGATTCATAGAGCGATCGCCCCTGGTTTAACAGCATTTGGGGTGTGATTTCGGACGTGATTTCGGGCGTGATTTGGGCTGTCACCCCGCCGCCCATCGTGATACACAACACCGCCGCGACGCACATGAGGCCAAGACGGTAGAACCATTTTTTCAGTTTTGTCCTGGACCAAGGGGAAGGGGTCGCAATCCGTTGGTAGGGGGTTGCTCTATGTTGCCACCTTACCCACCCTGACCATAATTTCGTATCCAGTGGCCCCATTTTCATCGGCCAGTTATTGCGCTGTTTCATGTTGCCACCTCCAACCTCCTATCGCTCCAGCCACCTACTCAAAGTTTTATGCCACTATCATCGACTCGTCAATTTACAATCCGCAATGTACAATATGAAATTGGCCTATTTAACCATTGGCACCATCTTATTAGAGCGGATAGGATCATACCTCTTTGCAGTGGTGTTGTGCCATTTTGTCTCGAATGGGATCGGCCTAAACAGTGTTAAAAACTGTAAACATGGTGTATCATTTGCTGCATCCTAAATTTTCAAAAAATGGATATATATTATGTTAAACCGTTGGTCAGTTCGTGTTGTTTCATCCGCTTTGTTGGCTTGTAGTCTAGGGTTGACAGTGGCCTGTTCGGCTCAAAATAGTGCGGATACCAGTGGCGGGGAAAGTGATGAAAGCGCCACGGCCCTACAGGCATGTACGGTGGTAGGAATTGAAGATATTGTGGCATCATCGGCCACGGCAGAAGGCGAGGAGGATGTCGCTGATGCAGAAACAACGACAGAGACAGCTACGGCTGTAGATGACGTGGATGAACCTTCAGCCGACGCTGCATCCGATGAAGCAGCAGTGAAAGAAGACGACACCCCAGCATCGGGTGAAAAGGATGAGAAAGGTGAAAAGGGTGAAAAGGGTGAAAAGGGCGAGAAAGGTGAGGCCATTGAGGCGGTCGTCAAGTTAGATTGTGGTGGCACTGAGGTAGATGTCCCCTGGCGGCAATTCCGCAAAAAGCTTAAGGTCAATCCCCTTAAGTTCCGCGATCGCCTCCCCCAATTTGAAGCCCGGATCAATTGCGTCCAATCCGCCGATGCACCGAATAAAGTGTTGTGTCAAACGTCCCAACAAGAGGGAACAGAGGAGTTTCAAACCCTGAGGGTTCAACCTAACCAATAGTATTCATAGCAGTATTAAAACGAGTAGCATCAGCCCCCATGCTACGCTAGCTTCCGATGCTTAAATGGTTTTCCCCTGGGTTGAATTTTGCGACTATTGCCCTTGTCATGGATGTCAGTTGACAAATGTTAGCCCACAGCAAATTCTGTATACTGCCACATCATTTGATAAATTCTGGGTTGAATTGGATCGTAGGTTAATCAATAAACTCGATTACGATTGATTGATTTTTGGATGAAAGGATACTTAAAAAAACGTTCGTAGATCATTCGTTTTGCTCCCAGATCAATGTATAAATCAGTAAACCCCACGTCAATTCGATACGGATCATGGGTGATCTGCCAACCCTCACTGATTAATGCCTTTTTCACTAGCTCATGAAACTGATCCTTCGCAGATATCAAGTAGAACGCCTAAGCTTAGAATGCATTCCGATGGAGATCACTCAAGCCGTGTATGCACCCAGTTTACAGGAGGATGAATGCAAGGATTTTCTAATGATTTTCTGGGATGAATCCAGTTCTACTGCACAATGATCCGTAAATGAACTCGGAATCAATGTTGCGGACGGTGCTGCCCATGGTGTTTAATCCCTCTCCTGATCTGCTGGCCCTCGATTTTGATGGGGTGATCTGTGATGGCCTGATCGAATATTTTCAGACCGCTTGGGCGGCCTACTGCCAGGTGTGGCAACCGGATGATCCCACGCCGCCACAAGGACTGGCTGAACAGTTCTATCCCCTACGCCCGGTGATTGAAACGGGTTGGGAGATGCCTGTGCTGTTGCGATCGCTCTTGCTCAACACGGATATCGATGCCATTGTGAAGGACTGGCCGACGGTAGCCCAAACCCTAATTGCAGCGGATGGGGTGGACCCGAAAGCCTTGGCGATGGCCGTGGATGGGGGGCGCGATCGCTGGATTCAGGCCGATCTGGAAAACTGGTTAGCCCAACACCGCTTTTATCCCGGTGTGCTAACCACCCTGAAGCATTTTTTAGCCAGTTCCACCCACACCGTCATCATCAGCACCAAAGAAGGGCGATTTATTCACCAACTCTTGCAACAGCAAGGGGTGGATCTGCCCAGGGAATTGATTTACGGCAAGGAGGTGAAGCGGCCTAAATATGAAACCCTGCGACTTTTGATTCAGGAACTCTCCACCCAGTCCCCTACAAAGAGTAGCCCTACTGTGGTTTTCATTGAGGATCGATTAGAGGCTTTGCAAGCGACGGCCCAACAGCCCGACTTGGAGTGCGTCCAGCTTTACTTGGCTGACTGGGGCTACAATATGGCGGCGGAGCGGGACCGGGTACGGCAAGCCGGGGAACGGATTCAATTGCTGACTCTATCTGATTTTACCGCTGCCTAGTCATTTGCCTACTCCTATCTTGGTGCAAGAATGCATGTAAGGTGGGCAATGCCCACCCTACAAATTGAGTGGGCATTGCCCACCCTACAAATTGAGTGGGCAATGCCCACCCTACAAATTGAATATGCAACTACAGGGTGGGATGGGAGTAGTCGTCAGTTTTAGGCAACAATCCTTGGGATTTCAGTCGTTTTTCACCGAGGGCGATCGCCTCTTGAATTCGCAGTAATTGATCCTGGTCTTCAACTTCAACAAAAATCCGTAGCAGAAATAAACTGGCTCCATTCATCAATGCTTCAATGCCATCGGGGTGAATAGCCATGAATTTCGCCTTTTCGGTTTCATTCATGTGGAGGACGATATTTTTGCCATCCACATGAACTTCTTTGCAACGACTAACCACACGGGTTTTGATTTCAAAATTTTGGTCTAGGACTTGCCAATTAATCCACACTTCTTCTTGATCCTGTAACCCTGGATCGAAGCCATAGCGACCGACGATGTAACGGCTGGGGGTGTGTTCCGAATGCTCAGTCGGGGTACACATTTCAATTTGACACAGTAACATAGCGCTTCTTGGAATATCGGGGTGGAAACGGAACATTCAAGCGAGCCGATAGCCAGCGGTAGAACCGTTGGGATCGAGCTAATGTTAAGGTTGGCAGGGCAACTAAGACACTAGCCAACAGCAGAATCACAACCCAAAATAGGGGCAGTTTGGCGATCGCTCCTCGCCTCAGCCATCCTTTACAGCGAGATTGCACCGTAGCGTAAAGCCAGAACTGAACCATTAACCAGGCTACCCAACTGAAGCGGGTGAGCGATCGCCATCGACTCATATTCAACTCCTCTCAAATCAGTTGTAGAATTAGCATCAATTTGAGGAAAACGCTCTACCCCAACCTAGGGCAGAGCGCCAATCGACACTGAGCACTCAACACTCAGCATTCAGCTACACCTTATTCAGGTAGATCTTAGTAACCGAAGTCCGCACCCGCTCCAGCACCAGGAACCGCAGCGGCCTTAGGCTCAGGCTTATCCACCACGATGCAGTCCGTAGTCAACACCATGCTGGCAATGGAGGCGGCATTTTGCAGGGCCGAGCGTGTCACCTTAGCCGGGTCCACAATTCCCGCCTCAAACATATCCACATAGCGATCCTCAGCCGCGTCGTAACCGACAGCAAAATCCTTGGTGCGAACAGTCTCAGCCACAACCGCCCCATTCTGGCCTGCGTTTTCCGCAATTTGCATTAGGGGAGTCAGCAACCCACGGGCCACAATCATGGCTCCCGTTAGTTCCTCATCCACTAGATGCTCATTGGCCCAAGCTTCCAATGCAGGAGACAGGTGGGCCAGGGTGGTGCCGCCACCGGGGACGATCCCCTCTTCCACTGCGGCCTTAGTGGCATTGATGGCATCTTCCAAACGCAACTTACGGTCCTTCATTTCGGTTTCTGTAGCAGCCCCGACTTTAATCACGGCCACACCACCCGCCAGTTTCGCCAACCGCTCCTGCAACTTTTCCTTGTCGTAGGAGGAGTCCGTTTCATCAATCTGGCGACGAATTTGCTCACAACGGGCTTTCACGGCAAATTCGTTCCCCTCAGCAACTAGGGTGGTGTGATCTTTGGTGAGGGTGGCGCGGCGCACGGTGCCCAGTAAATCCAGTTTGGCATCTTCTAACCGCAAGCCAATGTCTTCGGTAATCACTTTACCACCTGTGAGTGTGGCGATATCTTCAAGCATGGCTTTACGGCGATCGCCAAATCCAGGGGCTTTCACTGCGGCCACATTTAGCACACCTCGCATCCGGTTAACCACTAGGGTTGCCAGAGCTTCTTTCTCAATATCCTCAGCGATAATCAACAATCCCTTGCCTGCACGGGATACCTGCTCCAAAATGGGCACCAAGTCCTGCACCAACGTGATCTTCTTATCCGTCAGCAGCACATAGGCATCTTCTAGCACCGCTTCCATCCGCTCCATGTCGGTGGCAAAGTAGGGGGAAATGTAACCCTTGTCGAAACGCATCCCCTCGGTTACGTCCACTTCAGTGGTCATGGATTTTCCTTCTTCCAGGGAAATGACCCCTTCACGACCTACCTTATCCATTGCTTCTGCAATCATCTGGCCCACAGTTGTGTCATTGCCAGCGGAAATCGTAGCAACTTGGGCGATCGCCGTGGAATCATTGACCGGGCGGGCGTGTTCTGCAATCTTATCCACCAAAAACGCAGTCGCTTTGTCAATTCCCCGCTTTAATGAGACAGGATTGGCCCCCGCTGCCACGTTTCGCAAGCCTTCCTTAACCATACCCCGTGCCAGCACCGTCGCTGTCGTTGTACCATCCCCAGCCGCATCATTGGTCTTGGACGCAGCCTGACGAATCAGGGCTACCCCCGTATTTTCAATGTGGTTCTCTAGCTCAATTTCCTTAGCAATGGTGACACCATCATTGATAATTTGGGGGGCACCATACTGCTTTTCCAGTACCACATTGCGGCCCTTTGGTCCCATCGTAACGGCGACCGCATCTGCCAACGCATCAATACCGCGTTCCAAAGCGCGACGAGCTTCATCGTAGTAGGTAATGGTTTTAGCCATAGCTTTCTTACTCTCCTAACAAAAATGAATGACTAAAATGATGAACCAAGCTTAATGCCAATGTTCGGAAACCAATCATCGGAAGCCAATCATCGGAAACCAATCAGAAATCGGGTGAATCCGTAAAACTATGCCAAAAAATTAGCTTATGCCTTCAAGGGTGGCGAGAATATCCTGCTCCCGTAACAACACATAGGCTTCACTGCCAATCTTGATATCGGTGCCACCGTACTTGGAGTAGAGTACCCGATCGCCCACCTTCACTTCCGGGGCGTGCAGCGTTCCATTCTCGTCCTGCTTTCCTGCCCCCACTTGGGTCACTTCCCCAATTTGGGGCTTTTCTTTGGCGGTATCCGGCAGAAAAATTCCGCCAGCGGTCTTCTCTTCCGCCTCACTCACCTTGACGAGAATGCGATCGCCAAGGGGTTTTATAGTTGCAACACTTAGGGTTAAGGTTGCCATACGAAAGCCTCCTAAACTATTACAACGACGCTAATGATGATGAAAATTAAGCTAAAGAAGACGTGAATTTTCCTGGAAAGGATCAGTAATAACCCACTGGAAGCGATCGCACTGAACGGTATCCCCTGCCAGAGTCGCTTGGGCATAGCCGCGCTAGCACTCTCACTTCTTGATTGCTAATGTACAAATTGCTAGCCAGTTTTGACAAGTTGCTACAAGGTGCGGCTTCCCGAACTTGAGGGCGATCGCCTTGCGGTTACAAGGAACCCGCAATCCTATGGGGCGATCGCCTCCGCAAATTTGCACCGTCCCATCGACAAGTCGAACAGGTGAAAGCCGTAGGTCTGGGCTAGTTCCTCGAACACCCGTAAGCCCCGCACACTATTGCCTCGCTCGTCCAATAGGGGGGAGAAAACCGCAATTCCCGCCTGGTTGGGTACCACCGCCAGAATGCCGCCAGAGACCCCACTTTTAGCGGGAATCCCCACTCGGTAGGCCCACTCCCCTGCAAAGTTATACATGCCACAGGTGTACATCACACTGAGGATTTCGCGAATACAGTCGGGATGAACGGCTTGTTCCCCGGTTAAAGGATTGCGCCCTCGGTTGGCTAGGGTGGCGGCCATTACCGCTAAGTCCTGACAGGTGACTAACACCGAACATTGGCGAAAATATAGGTCCAG
Source organism: Leptolyngbyaceae cyanobacterium (assembly GCA_035284985.1). GTDB lineage: Bacteria > Cyanobacteriota > Cyanobacteriia > CAKZMO01 > CAKZMO01 > JAAHGY01. Next base: position 1,544 of record JAYKIC010000137.1, on the reverse strand, counting down.
CGCTTCGTCAATGTCTCCTTCTAGCATCCCGAAGTTCACCATCAGGTGGGCCATGGCTCGATTACGGTGCCCTGTTTCCTGTTCGGAAACAAAGACGGAGGCATCCACGTAGACTTCGTGCCCTACATAACGCTGGAACATCGTCAACAGTCGCTCAATCCGATCGCTGGCACTGGTGCCAGGGAGCAAACTGGTGGTGGCGATCGCGCCAGCATTCACCATTGGGTTATCAGGTCGCTTTGAAGCTTCATCCAGACGAATTAAGGAATTGAACGGATCACCCGTGGGTTCCACTCCCACCTTTTGCAGTACCTTGTCCCGGCCTAGGGCTTCTAGGGCCATACCGTAGACAAATACCTTGGAAATAGATTGAATCGTAAATTTTTGCTCAATATTGCCAACATGAAACTGCCGACCATCTGGCGTTACCACACTGATGGCAAACCAGTTGGGGTCCGCCTTTGCCAATTCAGGAATGTAGGAGGCTACCTTGCCTTCTTTTAAGTCTGCGTATTTTTGATATAGAGAGGCGAGAAAACTAGGCAAAGGAGTCATTACTAAACCTCAATTCCTTATAGTAAATATATGGAAAGTATATGATAGATAAATCAAAAAAATGTGATTACAAATGAACAACTTCAGGACGAATTAATCCATTAGTGGCTGCGGCAATACCTGCTAAAATGAACTGAAACCCGATCGCCCCTAGTAGTAGGCCAAATAAGCGAAGGGCAATATCTAAACCTGTTTCATTCACAAACTTCTTTAGTTCTTTGCCTAATAATAAGCTAATTAAGACAATGATGGCTGTTCCCCCCAAGACTCCCATCAAGCCGAGAAAAGTGACGCGATCGCTCGCTTCATTCGCATAGATAATCACTGTACTAATCGAACCAGGTCCAACAATAATCGGGACACAAAGAAGAACTACGATTTTGCCAAAATCAGTCAATGCCTCTTTCCAAAGCGCCGCAGTGCTTAGGGGATTTTCTCCAGTATCACGGGATAGTTTTTGCTGTTCTTGGTGACATTTTTCATCGACTTCAGAGGCTATCGTCTGCTTTTGTTTAATCGATTGTCCCTGGGTCATGCCAATTCCTAATAAGAGTAATAAGACTCCTCCACTCAGTTGGAAGGCGGCTAATGAAATTCCAAAAAAGTGGAGTATGGCTTGGCCCGTTAGCAAAAATAGAAGTAATAAGAGGGTAACTGTAATGGTGGTGAGTATGGCTAAAAGTCGTTGAATGGAGGGACGATAGGTATTGGTGTAGGCCACAAATAGTAGCATATTTCCCATTGGATTAATAACAGCGATAATAGCGGCTGCAAAGTTACTAATTAATGCCCATTCCATAATTTCAGTGTCTAGATAAACTTTAGGAACCCTGTACACAATTCAGATTCTTCAGACTCCTATCGCTGATTGACTGACAAAACTTTGCCCCTCTTCCCTAAATCCCTTCTCCCAAAAGGGGAGAAGGGACTTCAAACCAGGTTCTTGGGTCGAAAGCCCCTCTCCCGCTCTGGGAGAGGGGTTGGGGTGA
>JAYKIC010000136.1:0-7438 GCA_035284985.1 Leptolyngbyaceae cyanobacterium | reverse complement strand
CGGGGATACCGTCATTGTTGGCATCGGGGCTACCAATAGAAATGCGATCGCCCTCAATCAGAATATCCCCTCCATCTCCCTGGTTGGTAATGGCACCCCCATCAACAGTTGTTGCAATCGAACTATTCTCAGAGATGGTTACATTTGAACCACGAATAGTAATACTTCCACCATTGCCTTCACTGTTAGCATTGACCGAGGCATCTAGAGCATAATTAATAATCTCGACATCGCCACCATTGCTCGTAATCCTCAAATCGCCCCCGGTTTGACCATCAGGAGGGATACTGGGTGGGTTGCCGCTGGAGGGGGTATCAGTAAAGAGTCGTGCTTGATTGTCGCCCGTACCAGTCCCTTCCAATCGAATCAAGCCACCGTTGACAGCGTTAATGGTAATATCGCCCGTGCTCCCTGCTTCACCAGCAACCGGATCGATGGTGACATTATTGAGGGCGATCGCTGGTGCAATCGTAGAAGTTGAGCCTGACAGGATACTCACATTTCCACTACGATTATTTGTCCCAGTTCCGCGAGTTGTAATCACACTCTCTGTGAGCGTCACGGTCCCATCCGCACTAATATCAACATCACCGCCATTGCCACTATCTACATCAGCATTTGTATTGATATTGCCTGTAATTTGAATATTGCCTGAAGCATCAAGGATAATCGGACCACCATTGTTATCCACTGAAGCTGCCGCCGCCGAAGTGTCGATGCCACCATTGATTGTGATATTACCGACCGTAGCTGGGTTCGCTGGGGCTGTGTTCGTAAATAGAGTGTTAGCAAACGTTGTATCCTGATTAGCTGGAAGCTCGAAATCTACTGATAAATTACCGATTTCACTGGCCTCTACACCCGCTCGCAAGATCAACGCAGAACTACTTGCCAGCGTGTCAATATCTGGGTTATCCATTCTGAGCTGGTTAAGTTCAGTTTCTAAAATGGGGAAGGAAATAGGTATGGGTATTCCTAGAAATGTAAATATTTGTAGACTAGTGAATGTTGTGGCTGGTCCGGTGATATCTATTGGACCTGTAGTGATACTACCAGTGGCTTCGATTTTTAACGCATTTCCGGTGTAGCTATCCAGTGACACATCACCGTCAGCACTAATAACCGCTGAGGCTGCCACTAACCCGGTGCTTTCTCCTGTGATGACATTATCTGGAAGCCAGACACCATTAGTGTAAACTCCGTACAACCCTTGATCAGCAGTGACTGTTCCTTGTTGGGGAGTTGATCGAAGTGTTACGGGTGTTGTAGAAGAGTCCGCCAGAAAAAAGATACTTTGTTCTTCTGATGTTACTGTAAGAACGCCATTATTTGCAGCAAGCAAAGGATTTTGAGATGGTCCCACAAAGGCAACAATGTTATCCGTGGCTGTTACGGTTAAGCTATCACCCTGTAGAGTACTATTGTCTAGGGTAAGACCGTTAGTGGATGTGACCTCCACATCACCATTAGACGATAGTTGCAGTGACTCAAAAATTAAGTCATCCGTAGCGCCATCGGGTAAACTTATTTCTGTGTTGGGAGCCTCTATTATTAGATTATTCCCACTACCATTAATGCGCCTAGTTTCTATGGTCAACAATGCTTCTTGATTGGTATTCGGAGGCACGGCGGATAAAAGTGATGCTGTATTACTTAAATTAGTCGTAACACTTGTTCCACCTGCAATCAATAAGTCTGTGCCCCGACCTCCAGCAATAATTCGGGTTGGGTCGTCTATTGTATCAGTCAGAGAGACCGTTCCTTGAGCAGCCGATATAGTGATATTACCTGAGTCATTATTTGAGCTACCCGTGGTTTGGATGATACTACGATCAATGTTGATATTTCCCTGGTTAGCGGTTAAGTCAATGCCATTATCTGTGGCTGCGGCTAGTGCCGAAACTGTACTAAGGCCGATGTTAATATCACCCTGGTTAGCAGTTAGTTCAATGCCACCATTTTGGGCCGAGACTGTGCTATTGTTCTCTACTTGGATAGTACCTTCTGTTGAAGTGAGTGAAATACTTGAATTAGCGTTGGCACCAGTAATAGTGGCACCATTAATATTAATATTGTCAGTCGCGGTGACGGTATAGTTGCGGCGAAATGAAGCGTCACCGAGGGTCACTGAATCGAGATCGCTTAAGGTAACATCCCTAGCGTCATTTATCAGGACATCGCCCACAAAGTTGTTGTTAGGGTTATTGAGAAGAATGTCTCTCCCTGCTGATAATGTTGTTGTTCCTGCAATATTGAGTACTGCGTTATTTAAAGCAATATCTCGACTGGAGTCAATAGCTAATTCAGGAGCGGTGAATTGGAACGCTCCACTAGTTGTAATTCGACTATCATCATTGGCTCCGTTAGGCGATCGCAATTCCACCGGGTCATTAAAGGCCAGATTTCCGGCCAACGTAATAACACCTGTACTATTATCTCTGCCAATGAGAATGCGTCCAAAACCATCTTGAAGGGCATTCACATCGGTTTGCGTCAGCTCTAGCACATTATTGGTATTATTTACTGCGCCGCCAACCGTGATAGCTCGATCGGCAACTGAAGGTTGTAACGTTAGTGTTCCAGTCCCTGAAACACTATTGGTTCCCCCCAAAAAATCAATTTCATCTGCTGTTAAAGTGACATTATTGGCACCCGTTAAAACAGCACCATTATAGATTTGAGCATTTGCAGTCACATCCGCATTCAGGTTAATTTGGTTAGCGGTTAAATCAATATCACCATTACCCGCATCGAGAGTTCCAAGAATAATGGAGGTGCCAGCAATTGTAATATCACGACCATTGGTAATAATCTGATCAGGAGTATTATCGCCTGCTCCTACGTCTTCCATCTCAAACGTGCCACCAGCATCAAATTCAATGGTTCCGTTGCCTGCTGTGAATGTTAGAGCATCGTCAGCCAAGTCCTCAAGCGTAATGTTACCGGATGCTTGGAGAATGACGTTGGCATCACCATTTAATCCCTCTAACTTATTCTCGGAAATTGTAGTTTCATTTGGGCCTTCATCTGCAAAAATTTGTCCTTCTAAATCTCCTGCATCTGGAATGCCGGGGTCAAGCTGATTATCGTTCGCGCTACCATTTCCGTTGGCAATGGTGATGTTTACGGGGTCAAGCAGTAAAGTTCCAATGGTGCCATCTACAGTATTGAGATTGACATTACCTTGGAAAACCAAATTCTGTAAGCCGGAGACCTCCGCAAAACCGCCATCCCCTGCTACGGTGCCGCCCTGAGCGCTGATGTCTCCATAGAATCGGGTGATTTCATCAGCCCAGACGATGACAGTGCCGCCATCGCCGCTGGTAAGGGCATCCGCATTAATCGTCGCATCCGGTCCCACGTAGGTTCGCAAGGCGTTGTGCTGCGGTCCTTCACCTTGATAATTGCCACCAATGAGAGCGGTGCCGCCACCGGATTCCCCCGATACGTCGATGACCGCATCGTCGATGAGAGCCACGCGATCGCCCAATACTTCCACTTGACCACCGGGCACCGTAATCGATCCCGAATTCATCACCGTATTCCCTGACAGAGTAAGGGTTTCAGCCGGATTCAGGGCCAAGTCCGCTTCGTTGGTCAGGGTGGCGGTGCCGCCCTCCACCCGTTGCACACCAATGTCACTACTCACCACCACATCGGGCACCGGGTTGGGTTCATCGGCCCGAAATTCCAGGTTATTGCCCAGGGTGAAGCGATCGCCCGTACTGGCCAAAAATGAGCCATCCACATCTAACTGGGCATTGGGGCCAAAAATCATGCCGTTGGGGTTGATCATAAACAGGTCGGCACTACCATCCACGCCCAAGGTGCCCATGATGTCCGATCGCCCCGTACCCGTAACCCGACTCAGAATAGTGGTCACGCCAACGGGATTGCTGAAATAGGCGCGATCGCCCTCCTCAATATTAAACGCCGTGAAACTATGGAAGAGGTTGGTGCCGCGTGTCGCCCCGCCATCGATGCGATCGCCCAATTCGCCGCGCACCTCAACACCTTCCACCAGTACCGAACTCTCGGCACCCAAGGTATCATCGGGTTGAATCCCGGTTGCCACAGGGGCGACCCAGGAAATTTCAAAGGGATCATCGGGGCTGGAAAGAATCTGGACCTCAGAATTGCTGCTATCCACCGAAGAGTCGTCAGGTTGGGGCGGAACCGCTTGGATTTGGACCTGTCCCCCGGCGTTCAGGTTGCCGATGTTGGTAACGGTCCCCGCCGCCAGGGTGAGGTCGCCCCCCACTTCTAGATTAGCCTCATTTACAATACTGGCAGGGGGATTGGGGCCAAACTGCACCCCAATGGGAATATTCACCGTCACCAAAGGGGGGGCATCGGGATCAACCGCACTGAAGAGACTGCCATCGTCAAACAAAATGTGATCGGCGGTACTAGCCAGAAATGCGCCATCCACATCGAGGACTGCATTGGGGCCAAAGACGATGCCGTTGGGGTTAATCAAAAACAGGTTAGCCGAGCCATCCACTCCCAAGGTACCCATAATGTCGGAGCGGCTCTGGCCTGTGACCCGACTGAGGATGTTGGCAATGCCGTCCGGGTTGGCGAAATAGACCCGCTGGAGATCCTGGACGCTAAAGTCTTCAAAACTGTGGAAGAGGTTATTGCCCCGTCGCGCCCCACCTTCAATCAGGTCAGCCAGATCCCCGCCCACGGTTGCTCCTGGTGTGACCCGCGATCGCTCCTCGCCTAAACTCTCATCGGGCCGAATTTGGGCGATCGCCGCACCCGTCCAAGACAGCAGAAAACTACTGACGAGAATAGGGGTGAGCGATCGCAGCGCGAAGGGGGAACCATGGGCCATGGGACGAACCTCCATAAAACGATGGAAATTGGCTACACTACCTTGGAAATTGAACCGCAAGGTACATCCATCTTAAGTAAAAATATGGAGACTGGTGGTTGATTGTCAGAATTATTCGTGATTAAGGCACTCTTTTTATTGGCAAGCTCCTAACCAACCCAGGGCGATCGCAACCCAGGCTAATCCTCTGACTCAATCCCTGCGGCTCGCAGTTGTGCTCGTAAACGTTCAGCTCGTGGCAGTAACCATAGTGACGCAAACCTAAATCCAGAACAAACGTTTAGCCCACCCTGAAACTATAGTACTGTAGTGCATATTTACGCAATTCCTTGGCAGGGGCAATCGGGTTAGCGCCAATTGCCGACCAGGACAAAGGGTGCCCAATAGTAAGGATGTTGACGGTATTGGGGGTTGTTCAAAATTTTCAGTTGGGCTTGGCGCAGGGCTTCCGCTTTCGACACCTTACCACTGGCAATTTGGCGGTAAAACTCGCCCATCATCTCCGCCGCTGCCGCATCGTCCACTTGCCACAGACTGGCCACCGTACTGCGGGCACCCGCCCGAATGGCGACTCCTGCTAACCCCAGGGCAGCACGGCGATCGCCCGATGCAGTTTCACAGGCACTCAGCACTAGCATTTCAATTGGCGCTTGGCGGCGATCGGCCCCGGTTTGCAAGGTCTGACTGAGATTGCCAATGTTAATTTTTTCATTCCAAGTCAATATAAAGGTGTTTTCTTGTTGAGAGCTAAATTGCCCATGGGTTGCCAAGTGAACAATGGGAGCAGGGATCGTGCTCAGTAATTCGGCAAATCCCTCCGCCGTAAAATCGGCATTCAGCAATACTTGGGTGTCTGGAATGACCCCTTTAATTTGCTCAATTTCATTATTGACATTGGGTAGGGGCAAAAATCCCTGTCTCCCTTCGCTCAGTCCTAGGGCCACCACCGAGAGCGGTTCATTTTGGATCGAATCCGAAGCCAACAGGCTGGGCAATAGCTGAATACCAGGAGTCAGGGCAATACTATACTTTTCCACTAAGAATTTCTCGCCATCGTGGAGCGCTCCCATGGGCACATTCCGCAGCACCCCGTCTAGCACAAACACGAGGGTATGGGTGGAACTAGCGGCTAACTCCGCTTCAATCGGGCGAATGAGGATATCGTATGCCTGTTCTGCAAGGGGGCGGTAGCCAATACTAATGAAATTGTATACGCCATCGTAAAAGCGACCCATCAAATCCTCTAGCTCCGCTTGGGGGATGGGAACGGATACACGCCGTAGGGTTGACGCTGTTTCCATCTCGCCCTCTGCCGCACCGTTGCCCTCAGCGGTCTGTTTGGTTGCTGACTGTCCCACTTGCTGATCGGTCTGTTGATCGGGATTATTGGGCAGGCTGACGATCACTTCGAGGCGATCGCCCAAAATAATCGGATAAATCACTGCCGCATCACTTTGGGATAAGACCTGCTCAACGTTATCAACGGTCCCCACATTGACACAGGCTTCCCGTAAAAAGTTGGTGAGTTCCACTAGTTGCAACGACTCAATTGCCTGCTGGGCTTGTTTGATGGTGGATAAATTACTGCTGCCATTGTTATTTAACTGAAACAAATCATCTTTTTTCAGTAGTAAATTTACCAGCTCTCGATGGATTGGTTCCACATTTTCTTGGAATGAAAACTGAACTTCTCGATTAACCGTAACCAAGTCTTGGCGCAGTCCTTCCAAGGTGTGAATTGCGGATTGGTAGGCGGCGATCGCCCCATCCCATTTTTTCTCCCCAGCGTTTATCGCTCCAGCGTTTATAGAGTCCATCCCATTATCCATCTCGGCTTCAGCGGTCAGTAACCGTCCCATCTGCCAGTACCACTGATAGGCGATATCGTCCGCGTCAATTTGAGTGGCGATCAACAAGGCTTGTTGGGTAAACTGTTGGGCCTGTTGCCACTGCTTTAGCGCTTGGGTGTGGGCATATTGGGTTTCGTAGAGTTCGCCCAGATACCCCATGGCAAAGCTTTCCGCACGGCGATCGCCAATGGCACTGGCATATTGCATCGCCTGTTGCAGTTCCTGTTCGATCACCGCCGTGGCAACTGGGGGCGGATTGGCAACCGTGGTCCCTTCTGTTTTTTGGAGCCGCATCAAGTTTTTAGCGAAATTCATCCGAGCATACAGCCCGGAACGACTGGGGGGTAACGTCGATAACTGCTGCTGAATCGCTGGCCATGCCGTGATGGCTTCAGGGGTTCGGTCGAGGTCTAGGAGTAGGCTAAAGCGATTGAGTTGGGCTTGGACTTGCACAAACTGTCCGGTGGCGGCGAAGACTTCTTGTTGGGCGATCGCGCCATAGGTTCTCAGGGCGATATCGGCTTTAGCGGTGGCGGTGGTAGGGTTGCCTTGACTCCGGGCGATCGCCGCTTGGAGCCGATAAATATTGGCTAGCCCTAGCTGAGCGGCCACCTGATCCGTGAGTTGCGTCGCCAGTTCCCCACTTTCACACATCAACGCCTCTGCCCGATCCAACTGACCCACTTGGTAGTACGCTTGGGCCAAATGGCGAATGGTGTCCACCTCCGTTGCTGCGTTGGGTCGAATG
>JAYKIC010000135.1:0-4261 GCA_035284985.1 Leptolyngbyaceae cyanobacterium | reverse complement strand
CAGGACTGGCTCGATGGAACGGTAACAGCGCTGAAGCGGTGTCAGGGAGCCTTCAGTTTGGCGATCGCCACCCCCCAAGGGATTATGGGTGTGCGTGATCCCCATGGCATCCGACCCTTGGTGATTGGCGTACTGAAAGAAACAACCCAAGAACCAGAACCAGGATTACACCGTCCCCGCCATTATGTCCTCGCCTCAGAAACCTGTGCCTTGGACATCATTGGCGCGGAATACCTGCGGGAAGTGGAGCCAGGGGAACTGGTTTGGATCACGGACGAAGGACTGGCCTCAATTCACTGGGCCGCCTCTGACCGAAAACTGTGCGTCTTTGAAATGATTTATTTCTCTCGCCCAGACAGTGTTGTCCATGAAGAAAGTTTATATGCCTACCGCCAACGCCTAGGCGTACAACTCGCGATTGAATCCCCTGTAGAGGCCGACTTAGTCATGGGCGTACCGGATTCCGGCATTCCAGCGGCCATTGGATTTTCCGAGCAATCCGGGATTCGGTATGCCGAGGGCTTGATTAAAAATCGCTATGTGGGGCGCACCTTTATCCAACCGACCCAATCCATGCGGGAAACGGGCATTCGGATGAAGCTCAATCCTCTCAAGGGAGTGTTGGAAGGAAAACGCATTATCATCGTTGATGATTCCATTGTCCGGGGAACGACCAGTTACAAGCTCGTGAAAGCCCTGCGAGATGCGGGAGCAGCGGAGGTCCACATGCGGATTTCGTCGCCTCCCGTCACCCATCCCTGTTTTTTTGGCATTGATACGGATAACCAAGATCAACTGATTGCGGCAAAGTTGTCGGTCACGGAAATTGCCGAGCGGATTGGGGTCGATTCCCTCACCTACCTTTCGTGGGAAGGAATGCTAGATACAACGGGGGATCGGCGCGATCGCTTTTGCTCTGGCTGTTTTACTGGCAACTATCCAGTGGCGATTCCCGAATTGCTCCAGCGTTCCAAATTAATGCTAGAGACACAAACTGTTACACCCTAATGACTCATAGCCGCCGTTGTTTCGCTATCCTGTGGGTGTAATTGTGGGGTGGAGAACCAAGCTACCGTGAAACAGCATCAGGTCCAATTCCAGGAAAAGCGGCAAAGGGGGGGAGCGATCGCCCTACTCGGTTTGGCGATTCTACCCGGATCACTAGTGGCCCAAGCAATCATGCCCCAGCCATTAATGGCCCAGCCACTCATAGCACAATCAGCCCCCGACTCCTCCCCCATCCTTACCCCTGCCGATCGCGCCCTCTTCCTGATTCAAAATGAAGCAGCGGTGAGATTGAACACCTACTTTGGCAACATTAACGTGGTTGAATTTGGCAGCCGCCGCATCGACAACCAAGTCATCGGTTACGAAGCCACCGTAGCACCATTTGACAACGACCAAGCCCAACTATTCTGTACCGTCGATCAAGCAAACACCGTCATATGCCAGCCATGGGGGGCAGAGAATCCGACCCCAGAACCAGAAGCAGAACCAGTCATTGCCAACCGTGGACCCTGCGCCCCTGAACATCGTCAAATAACATTACTGGAACAACAGTTTATCCGGCAAGATTCCCCCAGCATCCCAGGTAGGGCCGACTACGCTGTTCGGATTTATGAAGCCATTGATGACTCCACAGGCCATCGGCAAATTTGTATGAACATTTACAATTTAATCGACAATATCTTGGTTGGGATGATTCCAGCACGAGTGAGCACCACCGCCACCGCCTATTACAGCGACACCCCCCTAGGGGGCATTGATCACCAAGTCCTATTCACCCAGGACAATCGCTCCATTTATCGCCAAAGTCAGGAGAAAATCCTGCTGTACGAAGGATATAGTCGTTAGCCAGACCAATCAGCCCAAGCCGTTACGGGTCAGCCCCACGACCAAGGTATCCCCAGGATGTAACAGGGTGTTGCATTTCATCCTGCGTGCTCCACCCTAGTCTTCAAAAATAGCTAAGGTTCAGCCTAGGATAGCTCCGGACCGATATGGTTAAGGGTAGAACCTTTAGCGTATGTTCTGTGGATGAGGAAGTAATGAGCGATTTTCAAGATTTTTTAACCCGTCGCTATGCCCATGTCGCCCGTGGAGAATTTAAACCTGGAAAATTTGAAGAGGCTCGTGGTCTCTATGAAGAAGCGGTATCCACCTATGCCGAAGGGTTTGAGGGGGCATACCTGTTGAGGGAACCGGGCACAGACCAGGGTCTATCTGTTATTTTTTGGGATAACTTAGAACACATGGACGCGGGGCAGCACACAGCGGCCCACGATGCCATTATGAAAAAAATGGCCCCCCTCTTTCGCCAACAACCTGACTCCAGCTTTTATGAGGTTGTTTGTGATATCCAACCCCAGGGACTGGCGCAGGGAGCGGCCACGGCGGTGGGGTAGGCGAGGGATTTATCATCCCGCCGCCGGACCAACTGCGGCGGCGGCGGCTTCAAGGGCGATGGCGGCATGGGTCCAATGGGTACCTCCTTGGCAAAAGACCACATAGGGAGGACGCAGGGGACCATCGGCAGACAATTCAGAGGTACTGCCATCAATAAAGGTTCCCCCCGCCATCACTAGCTGGCTTTCGTACCCCGGCATATGATCCGGTACGGGATCGAGGTAGGAGCCAACGGGCGACCATTTTTGGATGGCCCGACAAAAAGCAATGACCTTGTCTGGGGTACCTAACTGAATGGCTTGGATAGTGTCCCGACGTGGCTGTCCCGGTAGGGGATTCACCGAATATCCCAGTTGGCTAAACAGCTCAGCCGCAAGATGAGTTCCTTTAAGGGCTTCCCCCACCATCTGGGGGGCTAAAAACAGCCCTTGGAACATCAGACGACTTTGATCCAACATGGCTCCACCGGATCGGCCAATGCCCGGTGCGGTGAGGCGGCAGGCAGCCGCTTCCACCAAGGAAGCCCGCCCTGCCACGTAGCCCCCCGTGCTCACAATAGTGCCGCCTGGGTTTTTGATCAGCGACCCTGCGATCAAATCGGCCCCCACGGCAGGTGGTTCTTGGTCTTCGACAAATTCGCCATAACAATTGTCCACAAAACAAAGGGTATCGGCGTTTTGCTCCTTGACGGTGGTGACAATGCGTTTGATGTCGGCGATCGCCAAACTAGGTCGCCAAGAATAGCCACAGGATCGCTGAATGAGCACCATCCGGGTTTCCGGACGAATGGCCGTGGCTAATGCCTCCCAATCAATCGTTCCCCCTGGGGTGAGGGCCAACTGCCGATAATGGACTCCAAATTCCATCAGCGACCCTTGCCCCTTGCCCCGCAGACCAATGACCTCCTCCAAGGTGTCATAGGGTGCCCCCGCCACGGCGAGCAATTCGTCTCCGGGGCGCAATATGCCGAACAACGCCGTGGCGATCGCATGGGTTCCAGACACAAACTGGACCCGGACAGCAGCGGCCTCAGCCCCCACCACCTGAGCAAAGATCCGATCTAGCACCTCCCGTCCCAGGTCATCATGCCCATACCCGTTAACTCCAGCAAAATGCTGTACGCCCAAACCATTGGTTTGCATAGCAGTCAGGAGCTTAAGCAAATTTTTCTTGACCTGAGAGTCAATTCCAGCAAAGATCGGAAGCAGTGCTGACTGTATTTTTTGCAGTTCCATCAAGCCAGTCCTGTACAAATGAATGCCTACTCTTGCCAAGCGAGGGTAAGGCAGGAGTCACGTTACATAATGTTAAGATTAATACATCGTGTTTCGTGTCGTTCAAACCTACACTCCTAAACAGGAGTAAATTGTTCGATTGAACATACCCTACTAATGTGACCTTGGTCAATTGGTTGAGCGCCTAGCCGAAAACCCGCCAGAGTTTTTGGAGTCCAAACCCCCTGACGGGGTTTTTGGGTAGGCACTGGGTAGTGAGGAGCGGGCTGGACAACAATAATTTGACTTAACTTTTAGTCAATGACTCAACTTCGCAGTTTTTTAAGACAACTATGACGTTTGCACCTTCAACTAAGCCTCGTCGGCTGTCATGGCACATCATTTTCTTTATGGCGTTTATCCACTCCATGGCTTTACTAGCATTGCTGCCTAGTAATTTCCGCTGGAGCGCGGTGGCGATCGCCTTGATGTTCCATACCATTACCGCAGGCTTTGGCGTAACCTTAGGCTTTCATCGCCTCGTTGCTCATCGGAGCTTTCAAGTCCCTAAATGGTTAGAATACCTTTTAGTATTTTGTGGTAGTTTATCCTGCCAAGGTGGACCCATTGAATGGATTGGT
>JAYKIC010000134.1:0-2907 GCA_035284985.1 Leptolyngbyaceae cyanobacterium | reverse complement strand
CCGCTTTAAGATAACCGCTGGCAGCATCTTTGTCATAATCCAACGGTTGCCCCTGTTGCATCATGGTAAAAGGACCAAGGTTAATGTCCAAGTCAGTGGCCTCAAAGGTGACACCTGCCCGTCCCGCCGCTGCTGCAATCCGACCCCAGTTGGGGTCACGACCAAACACGGCGGATTTTACTAAGGATGATCCGGCAACCGTGCGGGCTATTTGGCGGGCATCCACGTCTGTGGGGGTGCCTGTTACTTGAACTTCAATCAGGCAGGTGGCTCCTTCCCCATCACGGGCGATCGCCTTGGCTAAATACTGGCACACCTCCGTCAACATGGCTTCTAGCCGATCGGCGGCGGCTCCTGGCTCCGTAATGGCTGGGGTCCGGGACTCGCCGTTGGCTAACGCAATCACCGTATCATTGGTGCTGGTGTCACCATCGACTGTAATTTGGTTAAAACTTTGGTTAACGGCGGCCTGGAGCATGTCATGCCACAGGCTGGAGGAAATGGCCGCATCGCAGGTAATGAACGCTAGCATAGTTGCCATATTCGGGTGGATCATGCCTGACCCCTTGGCCATACCACCAATCCGCACCGGGCGACCATCCACCAATGTTTCTAAGGCAATAAATTTGGGTACGAGGTCGGTGGTGCAGATGGCTTGGGCCGCAGCATTACCCCCGTCTGGAGTAAGGGATTCCACCAATCGAGGCACGCTAGCCAGCAACTCCTCCATTTTGATCCGTTTACCAATGACCCCAGTAGAAGCCGCTAGCACCAGTTCAGGGGCTAAACCCAAGGCTTGGGCTACGGCTTGGGTGCTAGTGTCTACATCGGCCCGTCCTTGGGTTCCGGTGCAGGCGTTGGCTTGGCCGGAGTTGCAAAGGATGGCTCGGGCGCTACTCTTGGTATCTAAACGTTCTAGGCAGTAATCCACACAGGCGGCTTTCACTTGACTGGTGGTAAACACACCAGAGGCGATCGCATCCACATCCGATACAATCAGGGCCAAATCCGCTGTCCCTGACGCTTTCAGTCCTGCCGTAATGCCTGTCGCCCGATAGCCCTTGGGTGCCGTTACGCCCCCTTCCACAACTTGCCATTCTGCCATGGGAATGCTCCTAATTCTCCACCTGATATCAAACCACTAATTATGCCTCAATTTTGACCGATAGCATTTTGTCGCCTTGGCGAATGGCATTGACCACGTCCATATTAGTGGTTTTGCCAAACACGGTATGAACGCCATCGAGGTGGGGTTGGGGGGAATGGCAAATAAAAAACTGACTTCCGCCCGTGTCTTTCCCTGCATGGGCCATAGATAGGCTTCCGGCTTCGTGCTTGTTGGGATTAATTTCGCACTTAATCTTATACCCTGGTCCCCCGGTACCCGTGCCTTGAGGACAGCCCCCCTGAACCACGAAGTTATCAATGACGCGATGAAAGGTGAGACCATCATAAAACCCTTTATTTGCCAGATCGACGAAATTCTTGACGGTGTTAGGGGCATCATTGTCGAAAAACTCAATATTGATGGTACCTTTTTCGGTTTCCATGATGGCGCGGGTCATAGCTACTCCTTGCTAACAACGGATGAGAACAGTTTAGGCCCACTCTAAAAAATCACTGGCTGATGAATGACTGCTCCATGGCTTTCTAGATTGGGGCTAGAGACCAGACATTAGTGTACGACATCGACTGAAAGAGAACTAGCCAATCATCTTAAGATGACATTAATTGATAAATAGATTTGTCCGAAAATTGGGGTGGAGTACCCGCAGCGCGGGTACTCCACCCCAATTTTCGGACAAGCCTAAACTACTAATGGATGGGCGGTTAGCTGACTTTGCCCCGCAGTGCCGATGGATCAGTACTAGGCTCAAAAGGCAAATCACAGGTTAAAACCCAGATAAATAAGGGACAAACAATCAGACTCATCATCGCGATTAACCCGATTACCATGAGGCCATCACTTAAATCAGACGTAAATGCTAACAACATAATTATTCCTCTCCCGAAGTCGTGTATGTTTTGTATGTTTGTATACAGTTATAATTCCCATAATTTCGACTAAAGTTTCGGAAGATGGATACAACTCTTGATAAACGTTACCGTTAATCGAACAAAACGTTACGTGTTGGGGTTGCGTTCCTCTAACCATGCTTGGTACAGGTCTGGACGGCGATCGCGGGTCCGCTCAATTTGTTGTTGTTGTCGCCATTGTTCAATCTTGCCATGATGACCCGATCGCAGTACTGCTGGCACTTCCCAGCCACGAAAACTTGGTGGCCGGGTATATTGGGGATAATCAAGCAAATGGGTTTCAAAACTTTCTTTTTTGAGTGATTCTTCCTTGGCAACGGTGCCAGGTAATAGCCGTAACACTCCGTTTAGTAGGGTAAGGGCTGGAATTTCGCCACAGGTTAGGACAAAATCCCCTAGGGAGATCTCACGGGTGACTAAATGTTGTCGTACCCGTTCATCCACCCCCTCATAGTGACCGCACACTAACACGAGCTGATCGTAGGTTGCCAGTTCCTGAAACAGGGATTGGTTCATGGGTTTTCCCTGGGGGGTCATTAACAGAATGTCCCGTTGAGCTAGTTTGGGCAATGATTCTACTGCGGCAAACAAAGGTTCGGGTTTCATTAACATGCCGACTCCGCCACCATAGGGTTCGTCATCCACTCGATGGTGCTTGTCCGTTGTAAAATCACGGGGATTGGTGAGGTGGACTTGGGCAATGCCCCGTTGTAAG
Organism: Leptolyngbyaceae cyanobacterium; assembly: GCA_035284985.1. Lineage (GTDB taxonomy): Bacteria > Cyanobacteriota > Cyanobacteriia > CAKZMO01 > CAKZMO01 > JAAHGY01. Next base: position 155 of record JAYKIC010000134.1, on the reverse strand, counting down.
GCTTTGCCAATTAGCCCTGACTGAAGGGGTGAGGTGAAAAAATCTGGAAATAGGGAAATCAGGTCAAATCGCACGGAAGTACCTTAAAGTTTTCTAAGAAATCTGGCATTATGGCCTAATGGAGGTAAGTAAATTTGACTTCGCCTCGACAGCAA
>JAYKIC010000133.1:0-8566 GCA_035284985.1 Leptolyngbyaceae cyanobacterium | reverse complement strand
TGGCCGTGGCGATCGCCCCCTGTCCCGCAACCATCAACACTCCCAGGATCACACCGGAAACGTAACGATTCAGCCTCAAAATCGGAGGCTTTGGGTGACAACTCATTGGAGTTGAAGTTAGTTCTGGGGTTCCCAAATCTAAATAGAAAATCGGTTGGGGTTGAATGTTCATTGCAAATACTGTAAGACTGCCATCAGCAAGGGAAAGTTCAGGGTCATGGGCCTGAAGTACGTCAAACGCACCCCAAGGCTATCGAGAGAACCGACTTTTCCCGTAAGGGATAAAAATGCAGTTCCCAAATTACAACAGGCTGATCTTTTTGGTAGCTATTCTAAAGCACCTACCCCTACCTTTGCGTCCCAACTTTAGCAAGACTTTACTTTAAGTTTTCATCTAAAATTTCGGTGGTATTTGGAGACATTAGACCATCCTACTCCAGCATTAGCTGAGAGCCGAGTAAGTCAGCGGCTTGCCCCTCTTGTAAATCGGCTGACTGGCTGGGGGCCACCTTGTGCCAAGCCCACGCTTCCGCATCAAGGTTAAGTTCCATAAACTGCCGTTGGTCGAAGATGGGTTCGGCTTTCCCCTGTTTCAGTTGGGTATCGTAGTCTTGAATCACTTCCATGGTGACAGGAAATAGGGCTACAAGTACCACCAGATTAACTAGGGCCAATAGCCCCATGGTGATATCGGCAAAGCCAAAAACAGTGCTGAGGTCTTGGGCCGTTCCCCAAAAAATTAAGCCAAGGGTGGCGATACGAAACCCGTTAAACAATAGGTTGTTGTTCTCGCTAAAGAAATTCAGACTATTTTCACCGAGATAGTAATTGTAAATAATCGAAGTGAAGGCAAATAACACCAGGGAAATGGTAACAAAGGCGCTGCCCCAACTACCGACATGTTCAGCCATGGCAGCTTGGGTCAGGGTGACACCACCCACAAGGGTTTCACCGGGTTGATAAACAGATGAGAGAAGGATAATGGCAGCGGTGCAGGAACACAGCACAATGGTATCGATAAAAATGCTGAAGGATTGGACAATCCCCTGGTTTACGGGGTGACTGACATGGGCCACTGCGGCAACATTGGGCGCACTGCCCAACCCGGCTTCATTGGAGGCAAGTCCCCGTTTGATTCCGAAAATCATTGCGGCTCCTAGTCCACCACCAATGGCAGGTTCTAACCCAAAGGCGCTTTTGCAAATGAGCCAGAGGAGGGCGGGAATGCTGCTCCAGTGGGTGAGGATGATGATGAAGGCGATCGCAAAATACCCTACAGCCATAATCGGAACCACCCATTCCGCCACCTCCGCAATGCGCTTAACCCCACCAAAGATCGTTACCGCCATCACCGCCATCAGGGCTAATCCGGAAATGTGAGCCGGAATTCCAAAGGTGTCATTGAGGGACTCTGCCACCGTGTAGGATTGCAGCGCGGTAAACCCTAGGCCAAAGGTAATGAGCAGGAGTCCAGAAAAGAAGGCAGATAACCACCACTGCCCTAATCCATGGCGAATATAGTAGGCGGGTCCACCGCGATAGGTGCCATCTGGGTTCATTCGCTTGAACAACTGAGCCAGGGTACATTCAAAAAAACTAGTGGCCATCCCAATCAGGCCCACAATCCACATCCAAAAAATAGCACCGGGACCACCCAAGGTAATGGCCACCGCTACCCCAGCAATATTACCCGCCCCCACTCGACCCGCCACACTGAGAATTAAGGCTTGGAGAGAGCTGAGATGCTCTCCATCTCCCTGATTACTTAGGCTCAAAATAGCCAACATCTGCTTGATGTAGCGAAACTGGACAAACCGCGAGGCCACTGTAAATATTATGCCAACAGCGATTAATATAATTACTAAAACTTTTCCCCACAAAAAATTGTTCAGGCAATCTATCACAATGGGTTCTCCACATAATCTTAGCGTCAACGAATTGATGACCTAGCCTCAGCCAAAGGCTGCGCCATCCACAAAAGCCTATAATGATTCTGCAAAATTGACCCAAGTAGGATTAATGTAGGATGGGGACAGGGACAGCACCTACCTATGAAGCAACAACCGATAGGGGACAGTACAGCACCGAGACACACGGGTAAATTAAGGTAGATCGGTGAATCAATGTTGCCGAGAAAATTAGGCGCAAAACAGTTGCCAGTTTAATGACATCTAATCTAGATGGTAAAAAATCGCTTCAATAAAACTAGCGCAATCATGAAAGCTAGTGCCTTCGGGGGCTGTAAGCGACTCCTAGTATATAATCTTGTGTATGAATATTGTGAGTTGATTTAGCGATCGCCACTGTATAATGAATCACTTTTTATCGATTACAGCACTCTTGTTGTATCGATATACGGGGAATTTGATGGTATCACAAGGGATAGGGGTGGCTAATTGGCACAAGGTTAAACTCTTTCGCCGTAGCCTAGGTTGCACGCTTAGTCTGAATGTTGGGACTTTAGCTCTACTGCAAACCTGAGCGATCGCTCAAGTTTATTTGTCATCTGCTTAAAAGAACCTTACAATTGAGCAAAACCACGAGGGAAAGCGACCATATCATTCCTTAGGAGTAACACCATGAAAGCTTTATTGATCTACCCCATTTTCCCCAAAAGTTTTTGGTCGTTTGAAAAAACCCTGGACCTTGTTGGGCGAAAAGCCATGTTACCCCCCCTGGGACTGATTACTGTCGCGGCCCTGTTGCCCGACGAATGGGAAATGCGGCTCGTGGATCGCAATGTCACTGAACTAACCGAGGCTGATTGGGAGTGGGCTGATCTGGCCATCATCTCCGGCATGATTGTCCAGCGCGGCGACTTCATTGCCATGGTTAAGGAAGCCAAGCGTCGCCATGTCCCTGTGGCGGTGGGTGGTCCCTATGCCACCTCCATGCATGAAGAACTGGAAGCGGCTGGAGCGGATTATTTGGTACTGGATGAGGGAGAAATTACCATTCCCCTGTTCTTGGAAGCTTTGAATTCCGGCAAACCATCCGGGATCTTCCGCGCCACTGAAAAACCGGATGTGACCACAACTCCCATCCCCCGATTTGAACTTCTGGATTTTGAAGCTTATTCGGAAATGGCGGTGCAGTTTTCGCGGGGTTGTCCCTTCCAATGTGAATTTTGTGACATCATCGTTCTCTACGGGCGCAAGCCCCGCACCAAGGAACCTGCCCAAATGATTGCGGAACTGGAGCGACTGTACGAACTGGGCTGGCGACGTAGCATCTTCATGGTGGATGACAATTTTATTGGCAACAAGCGCAACGTTAAACGTCTGCTGCGGGAGATGATTCCTTGGATGGAAGCCAAAGGCTATCCCTTCTCCTTTGATACGGAAGCCTCGGTGGATTTGGCCCAGGATCAAGAATTGATGGATTTGATGACAGCGGCTGGATTTGGCGCGGTTTTCTTGGGCATTGAAACCCCGGATGAAGATAGTTTAGCCGTAACGAAAAAGTTCCAGAATACCCGTGATCCCCTGGCTGATTCGATCAACAAAATTATTAGCTCCGGTCTACGGGTAATGGCGGGCTTTATCATTGGCTTTGATGGCGAAAAGGCGGGCGCGGGTCAGCGCATCGTTGATTTTGTCGAGAAAACCACGATTCCCACAGCCATCTACAGCATGTTACAGGCGCTACCCGATACGGCCCTGTGGCATCGACTGGAAAAGGAAGGGCGATTGATGAAAGGGGTTGGCAATATTAATCAAACCACTTTGATGAACTTTGTCCCCACCCGTCCCCTGGAGGAAATCACCCGCGAGTACGTGGATGGGTTTATGCAACTCTATGACCCGGTTAAGTTTCTCGATCGCACCTATCGCCATTACCGTATTTTGGGCACCGCCCCTTGCCATGCAGAACGGCGACGCAAACGGCAGCTTTATCAGCAAAACAATCCACAGACTCAACAACCAGCCAAAGCTAAAAGTATTGACTGGAAAACAATCAGGGCACTCCTGACCATCGCTTGGCGACAAGGTGTGGTCCGAGAAACACGGGTAAAGTTTTGGGTTTATCTCTGGGAAATGTATCAGCATAACCGGGGCGGCATTCCCAGTTATCTGGGAGTTTGCGCTCAAATTGAGCATTTCCTAGAGTATCGGGAATTAGTGAAACAAAATATCGAGGTTCAGTTGGCTGAGTTTCTACAGGCAAAGGCCGAACATCAGCGGCACCAGGAACAGATGGCGAGGGAAAAAGCTGCCGGGGAAGCGATCGCCAGCTAAGGGGTCGGCTAATTAATAACGATGCCAAGGTTGAGGGGCGGCGGACACCGCCCTTCAACCTGCCGTTTATTTCGGACAAGATGACTCACTGCTATAGCGGCAGGAATTGAGGGATGCCCCAACTGCGACCGCCTAGCAGGAAAATCAAGAGGAAGCCACTGACCTTGGCTCACTGCCAACTGCTGCTAAATCCGTTGAACTCGATGGTGAACCAAGGGTTGTGGCATTCATCATTCCTGCCCCGGACGGTTCTGTAATCGGATTGCGCTGATTGATCAGGGCGATCGCCCGACTCACGCTTTCCGGTAGTATCACCACCAATCCCCCATCAGGAGCATCATCTAGGGCCATTTCAATGGCTTTGGTTTCATCCAATTCCACTGTTACCTGAGCCTTGCCCTCCCCTTGTTTGACCCCTTCTAGAATCAAATCTGCCGCATCCCCACGGGGTCGTCCACGGGTATCATCATCTTCTTTAATAATAATTTCGTCAAAAATGTTGGCGGCTAATGTACCAAGTTGGACAAAATCCTCGTCGCGGCGATCGCCCGGTCCCCCAACCACACCAATGGCCCGTCCCGGCCAGTTCTTCACAAAACTCCCGACCGCCTCATAGCTCGCAGGATTGTGGGCATAATCCACCAACGCATGATATCGGCCTAGATTAAACAGATTCATCCGTCCCGGCGTTTGTTGAGCCGATGCCCGGAAGGAATGGAGGGCAGAACGAATATGTTCAATTTGCACCCCTTGGGCAAAGGCAGCAAGGCTAGCGGCCAGGGCATTGGCAATCATAAACGGTGCCCGTCCACCCATGGTCAAGGGCACATGCTCTGCCCGTTCAATCCGCAACAACCAGTCCCGCTTTAAAATCGAGAGATAACCATTTTCGTAAATGGCGGCCAATCCCCCCTGCTGGGTGTGCGATCGCACCACAGGATTGTCCGGGTCCATGGAAAAATAAGCGATCTGGGCGGTTGTGCGCCGTGCCATCGCCACCACCCGCTCATCATCGGCATTGAGCACCACGTAACCACTGGGAGAAACCGCTTCCGCCACCACACTCTTGAGATGGGCTAAATCATCCACCGTATTGATATCCCCAATCCCCAAATGATCAGCCGCCACATTCAACACTAAACCAATATCGCATTGTTGGAAGGCCAAACCCGATCGCAACAACCCTCCCCGCGCCGTTTCCAGCACCGCCACATCCACCGTCGGATCTTGCAAAATCACCTGGGCGCTTTGCGGCCCTGTGGTATCCCCTTTCTCAACGAGATAATCACCGATGTAAATACCATCGGTGGTGGTAAAGCCGACAGTAGCTTGGGTTTGGCGAAAAATATGGGCAATCAGACGGGTCGTGGTGGTTTTACCATTCGTCCCGGTAATCGCAATAATGGGAATCCGACTAGGGGTTCCGGGAGGGAACAACATATCTAGAATGGGTTCCGCCACGTTCCGGGCAATTCCCTCACTAGGAGCGAAGTGCATCCGCAACCCCGGAGCCGCATTTACTTCCACAATGACTCCATTCACTTGGCGCAACGGCTGGGAAATGTCCGATGTGACCACATCAATACCCGCAATGTCCAGCCCAATAATCCGAGACACCCGCTCCGCCAGCCACACATTTTCAGGATGAATATCATCGGTGCGATCAATTGAAATCCCCCCCGTACTGAGGTTAGCCGTAGCTCGGAGGTAAAACACTTCCCCTTCGGCCAAAACGGTCTCCAAGGTATAGCCCTGCCGATCGAGCAAATCCCAGGAGGTCCGGTCTACCTTAATCCGGGTTAACACATTGTCATGCCCTTCTCCCCGGCGGGGATCACGGTTGGTTTCTTCAATCAGGTCTTCAATGGTGTCCCGGCCATTACCCACCACACAGGCGGGAACTCGCTCAGCCACGGCCACCAACTTGTGGTTGACCACTAAAATCCGATGATCACGGCCCTGGTAAAAATGCTCTACGATTACCCCAGAGGATACTTGACTGGCAGCCTCATAGGCATCTTGGGCTTGCTCCCAGGTGTCGATATTGATGGTGATGCCGCGTCCGTGGTTGCCATCAAGGGGTTTAACGACAATGGGATACCCCCCCAACCGTTCAATGGCATCTTCTAAATCGTCAATGTGATAGATCACGTCGCCGAGGGGAACGGGCACTCCGGCATTACCCAAGATCCGCTTGGTACTTTCCTTATCACAGGCCAATTCCACCCCTAGGAGGGGGCTGTGGGCCGTGAGGGAGGCTTGAATCCGTTTTTGGTATTTGCCATAGCCTAGTTGCAGCATGGCCCTAGCATCCAGTTCTAACCAGGGAATCCCACGGGCATCGGCTTCTTGGACCAGGGTTTGGGTACTGGGACCAAGGGCGGCTTCCTCCCGCAATTCTTGCAAATCCCGCAAATCCTGATCCAGTTCATCTATGGGATATCGGCCTGTTTCCACAATACTTTGGCACAGGCGAAACGCAGCGCGGGCCGCATAGCGCCCAGCACGCTCACTTTCATATTGAAAAATAACTTGATAAATGCCGTCTGTGGTGGTTTCACGGGTGCGACCAAAGCCCACTGACATTCCCGCTAGGGTCTGTAGTTCCAAGGCCACATGCTCCATGATATGCCCCATCATGGTTCCTTCTTTGACCCGACTGAGAAATCCCCCCCGGCATCCGGGTGAGCAAAAGTGATCGACTAGACTGGGTAAGGCTTCCACTAGACCATCATAAAATCCAGGGATTTCATTAGATGGGCGGTTGGCCAAATCCTCTAAATCTAACCGAACGATAATCAGTTTGTGATGGCGGATGCTCCAATAGTTTGGACCACGTAATGTTTGGGTCTTGAGGATTCTCATAGGTGCTGACAAGTAAGGGTCTAATATTCAGTGAGCCAAGTTGAGGACATAAAACCAATATATTATTGTCAACGCAAGAGCAAACGACTAACTGTTCATTAAGAACACTTTGCATCTGAAATGATCCTGGGTGACTGAATACGGAGAGGATCGGGTGCCCAAAATATCAGGGGGTTGGGGGTTAGGTGGCGATCAGGGTGCGATCGCGAAAGTTGAAGCGATCCCCCGGCGTGAGCACATGGACCCGGAGATTATGAATATTCAAAGGTGCATTTGGTTGCACGTCTGGATAATTGGTATGGGATAACATCATGGGGTCAACCACGGTAATGGTGCCCTTACCTATCACTTGAAAGGTGCCATTGGCCTCGAACAAGGCACAGGTATCTTCGTCGATGCCAATACCCAGTCGATCGGGATAGGCGGCCACGGCGCTCATCAATCGGGCCATGCGGTTACGGTTATGAAAGTGCTGATCCACTAAAATTTCGGGGATAATGCCCAGCCCGTCGGATAAATCCACTAAGGAGCGGCTAGGGGATTCCCCACTGCCCCCCCCTGCAATCATTTTTTCCCCCATAACGGCGGCTCCAGCACTGGTTCCGGCCAAAACGATTTTACCCAGTTGGGCCTGGACACGAATGGTGTGCATCAAATTGGTATCGGCTAACAAACTGCACAGGCGCAGTTGATCGCCCCCGGTCAGGAAAATTCCGGTACATTCTGCCAATAACTCTAGCCACTTAGCATCATCCCCTTCTGCTCGATCGCGAATATCCAGTACCTCAATGCGTTTGGCCCCCATCTCGGTGAAGATAGAACGGTAGCGATCGCCAATAATCGTCGGTTCACGGGACGCGCAGGGAAGAATACCAATCGTAGCATCCACACCACCCGATCGCTGAAAAAACGTGGTGAGAATTTGACGACCATAAACTTTATCTTCTGCACCACCGATGACCAGCACCGATGATTGTTTAACAATAGGCATAGGCTGTTGCATAAACCGAGATTGAACTTCCTGCATAGGAACTAAAACGGGAACCTTACTATGATATAGACGATGTAGCCGACTGTTAATGGTTGATGCCAAAATTTAGAATCAACATTTGCCTGCCTTTGCCTCCTATAGCGCTATGAACTGAGGTTAAACACCCTGGGAGCGATCGCACACAACCGATACCACCCTTTCTATGATTAACGTGATTACACACCGCTATATGAGTAAGCTAAGACTAATAAGCTAAGGTCAATGTAGTTTGCACAGATAGGCGAGGGAATCCAGCCTTCGGTGAGACCCACCCATGCCAATTAAAGGTTTACCAGCTTACTGACGTTGCTGTCGAGGCGAAGTCAAATTTACTTACCTCCATTAGGCCATAATGCCAGATTTCTTAGAAAACTTTAAGGTACTTCCGTGCGATTTGACCTGATTTCCCTATTTCCAGATTTTTTCACCTCAC
>JAYKIC010000132.1:0-4617 GCA_035284985.1 Leptolyngbyaceae cyanobacterium | reverse complement strand
GGGTATGGCAAAAATAAACCTCATCATTCCAGCTACAATCACTATCCTTTGTCCGACCACAAATAGGACAAGGATGATTTGAGCCTGAACGCTGGAACGCTTTGGATGACGGGCTCGAATGGGAAGAAGAGGTTTGACTTAGGCGATCGTCACCCCCACAGGATTGAGGGGCGATCGCTTTTTGCTTTTGGGTATTCATTAGCTAGCCTTCCTTCCCCGCTTCTTGGGCTGATTAGAAGGCAATGAGGCTAAATAAGCATCAATAGTGTGCTGATGGGCTGCTGGATTATTTCGATTCAAACCCCAATCAGCAATCAACTGTGGGTTATACCGAATCACCCGCGAGTTCCAAACGTGGTAATGAATACCCTCTATCAACGTTGAATCTTTTTGCCGTCGATACTTCTTGAGGGTTTCCGGGCTAATTCCTAGAAGGCTTGCTGCTTCATGCTTTGTTACAAGTGCGGGTAAAGACGCAACGGTAGGAGCGGTAACAGTTGTTGCATCCTCAGTAGAGGATGTACCGTTGTCATAACGGTGATTGTTTTTCATAATTAACACACTTGCTTACACGCAAGGATTGAATCCTGCCAACAGAAGGATTGGAAACTGGCTTGTTGGACAGGGTTAACAAAAAAAGCAACCCCCTTACCTTATCTAGTTGGCGCTAGACCAAGGTAAGGGGGTTTTATGTGTGCATGAACCTAAAAAAATAGATGCCCATAAAATCGCCGTTTGCGATCGCTTTATAACCAAGGATACCTATTAATTTTAAACCCTGCAATGGAAAACACTATTTATGGTATTTAGTCAATATTTTGTAACGAATTTGCTGGCTTTCATAGATCAGCCAAAATTTACATACTATATGTAGCGTATTGAGTCATGACTTTCCAAAGGGAAATAATTATTGCCTTAGATGCCTCTAAAATGTCTAACTTGTTATTGAAAGCGGTTAGATATCAGTCGGGCGCAAATGCTCAAGTTTGAGTTTATCCAAATACTTTTCCTCGATAACCTTACTACTATTCCCCACCCAGCGAGCAATCTTAGTTGATGAATGCCCTTGGGTAGCCTGAAGCGTAATGAAGGTATCACGGGTATTGTAGAGAGTCATCTTTACCCCATTCTTCGTTTCTAGCCCTAAACTAGTCAGCGCCTTATTCCAGGCGCGATCGCTAAAATTGCTTTCCCGAATTATTCCTCCTCTTGGAGATGGGAATACCAGATCATCAGATTGGATATTTTTAGGTTTAATTGTTTGCAGCATTGTTTGCAGTCGTGTTCCTTGACAATTAAACCAGCGATTTACTCCGGTCTTTGTCTCTTTTCGGTGCGTTAATACTCCCGATACTTCGACAATACTTTCGTGAAAATGGATCTTGGAACAATCTGGTGTAATGCTGCCCCAGTGTAATCCAACAGCTTCACATGGCCTGCAACCCGTCCAAAACAAGAATTTGATAAACGGTGCGTAATGGCGGTAGTTGATACCAGGGCGCGTGTCATTCTCGAATGTATGAATGATTGCATCCCGTTCTTCAACCGAAAAAGCAACGGGTGGATTGGGCTGGGTTGCCTTGAGTGACTTATACATTCCCTCAAAAGGATTGACCTCAACCAAACCATGTTGCATTGCCCACTTACACGCTGCCGAAAGTTGCATGAGCGATCGCCGCACCTGTGATTCAGTTGTGACCTGTAATAGCTCCATCCTGAACTTCAACGGGTCTTCCAATCCATCGGTTGAACACTTGCCGATATGTGCTGTAACAGGCTCATAGGTACCGTTAATGGTTTTTGGTGATGCGTTGGGAGATTTATACTCCACGTACTTAGCCCAAACCTCCTTTAGCTTGGGTGTAACTTTGGGTGTAATGTCCAACACGACAGTGCTTAGGGCTGATTGAGGTTTATATTTCTCCAATGACTCATCAAAGTTGCCAGAAATGATGTCCAGTTCAATCTGACGTGCCCTTTGTTCTGCTGCCTTGCGGTTGATAGAGGTATCAGGCAACCCAACGCTGATGTAATGACGCTTGCCACCGTAGCGAAACCGCAATTGCAAACGGTCATTAGAAACCAATACTTGGACAGTACCCTTTGAAGCCTTGCGTTTGAGGAGATCAGAGTTCATTAGTGTAAATGTTCGTTAGTGTATTTGAATTACACCCAGTTTACACCCAAGTTACACCCAAAACGTCCAAAAAAGCCCCAATCTTTACCCAAAACTAGAACAAATAGATTAGAAGTGGTAGAAGCTTAAAAACACAGAAAACCCCTGAAATATATTGATTTCAGGGGTTTCAGCTCAAAGCCGATGACGAGAATCGAACTCGTGACAACTCGATTACGAATCGAGTGCTCTACCATCTGAGCTACATCGGCATTTATTTTCAGAGTTCAGATTATAGCATTTTCTTCTTGGCAGGGGGTTGGCCTAATTCATCTAAATTCATCCTGGGTAAGGATCACCCACCATCATAATCTGAACGGGTTCTCCTGGGGCAATGTGGGTTTGACCAAGGGGGGCGATCGCCAACCCATTCGTTTGCGCCAGATTAATCAAATTTCCCGAACTATGGCTCCCCCCAGCTAGATGAAATTGATATTGACCATTTACCCCTCGAACTTGGCCCCACAGATAGGTTTCCCGTTTCCCACCCGATCGTAGTTCATCACTGGTGATGCCATTCACAAATAGGGGGGACCACCCAGAAGATAACCCCGACAGCTTGCGGATGGCGGGTTGAACAAAGCGCCAAAAGCTGACTAGGGCCGAAACAGGATTACCGGGGAGACCAAAGTAAAGAACATTTTGGATTTTGGATTTTGGATTTTGGAGAGTGGCGACGGTGAGGGGTTTGCCCGGTTTGACAGCGACAGCGCGAATGTGAATATCGGCTCCCAGTTCCGCCAGAATTTGGTCAACATAGTCATATTCGCCAACGGAGACCCCGCCGGAGGAGAGGACCATATCGGCGACGGTGCAGGCATGGGCGATCGCCCCCCTTAACCGTTCCCGATCATCCGGCACAATCCCCAAGCAAATGGGTTCTGCTCCCGCAGCGGCGACCAGAGCCGCCAGCGCATATTGATTAGAATCAACGATTTGCCCTGCCCGTAATGGTTGGTCGATGGGCACCAATTCATCTCCAGTGGAAAGAATTGCCACACGGGGACGGCGATACACCGTAACAGTGGCACATTGGGCTGCCGCCAATACCGCAATGTCGGCAGCAGCCAATTGGCAACCAGCGGTCAGTAACGCCTGTCCAGCTTGATAAAAGGCTCCTTTGTGACGGACAAACGCTTGGGGGTCTGGGGCAGCAAGAATAGAGACTTGGGGTGGGGCAGTGCCTGCCGTTTCGGCCTGTTGTTGTGTGTCCTCTTGGATCACTATGGTGTCGGCCCCCTTGGGCATAATTGCCCCGGTAAAAATGCGAGCGCATTGTCCCGGCTGGAGAGTTTTCTGGGGCTGATAGCCTGCGGGAATTTCCTCGACAATTTCTAAACGAACGGGAGCTGCCGCACTACTATGCTTGACATCTTCATAACGGACAGCGTAACCATCCATGGCTGAGTTGTCCCAGTGGGGGAAATCAAGCGCACTGGTGACATCAGCACATAATATCCGTCCCTGGGCAGCGGTGAGGGCAAGGGGTTCTTGATCGGCCTGGGGATCAAGCGCCATTGTGTGGCGGAGAATAATGGCTTCAGCTTGGTCGGCTGGAATCATAGATATTGCTTAATTTACAACCATTTCTTAGTTATTCTAGGCCATAGATGTGGCGGCTCGCTCAAAATCGGCGGCAGCAATGTTGGTGGCTTCCACTTGAAACAAAGCGGTGGCGATCGCTGGGGATAGGGTAAATGTATCTAATCCTTGGGTCGCCAGGGTAACAATTTCCGCCACATTGCGAATACTGGCGACTAATAGACGGGTGGAGCTATGGGTGGATTGGAGGATGTGCCCCATGGCGATTAATTCCTGTCGCCCGTCCATGCCCTGATCTTGCATCCGTCCCAGATAGGGGGCAGCATAGTCGGCCTGAATGGCTGTTGCCACCACGACTTGATGGGGCATATACAAAGCCGTTAAGGTAACCCGAATACCCTGGGCCTTCAGTTGAGTTGCGGCCTGAATGCCAGCTTGGGTAATGGGTACTTTGATAACCACATGGGAGGGGCGATCGCTAGCCAACCCTAATCCATGCGTCACCATCGTTTCAACGCGATCGCCCCAGGTTTGCACCTGCACCTCTTCAATCCCATAATCGATGGCCTTGGAGATCAAGTCCCGTAGGTGGGGAACGGTGCAAGCTTGATTAGCCCGTTCCAGCAATAGGGGATTGGTGGTGACACCATAGAAAAGACCCGTGGGTAGCCACGTTTTCCATGCCATCACATCAGCAGTATCGAGAAATAGACGCATGACGCTACCCTGAAAGGCTTGACACAGCAGTAACTTCGTGGTCCATATTAGCATTTGTTTGACCCTAAATCTTCCGACCTAAATCTTCCGGACAGCTATCTCCCTTAGAAGAAGAGTGGAATGGTAGATGCACCCTGATTCAACCCTGGAAGGATAATTTCTTCCGGGGTTTTATTTTGGCT
>JAYKIC010000131.1:0-3016 GCA_035284985.1 Leptolyngbyaceae cyanobacterium | reverse complement strand
CCTAAATCCCTTCTCCCACAAGGGGAGAAGGGACTTCAAACCAGGTTCTTGGGTCGAAAGCCCCTCTCCCGCTCTGGGAGAGGGGTTGGGGTGAGGGTAGTTTGAGTTTTGTCAGTCAATCAGGGGCATACACAGACGAAACAGTGAAACACTGGTTGACGGACAAAACTGTCAAACCCTTTACCCTGCATTGGGTCAGGCGACCTGCCCACTACATCGCCCCAATCCCTTGGAGGGGGGCGGTTTCCGCACCCAATACCGGATTTTAGGCCGTCAGATAGAGTGGAACACTACAAGCTGAACGCCACAAAAGAATACAGCGTTCCCTCACGACTTGCTACATCGTAATACATATACTACAATACAGATCATTAAAACCAACCACCCCTACGGAATGGTAGGGTCTGCTACTGGCCAGCGATCGGGTTCACGTACCCCCATTCAATGGCTTACAGCTTATTAGACCTGTCGGAAAATTGGGGTGAAGTACCCGCTGCGTGGGTACTTCACCCCAATTTTCGGACGACTCTATTGAATAACCATGTGAGAGTAATCCCATGCCCTATCAAAAAATGTCCCTATCCACTCCCCAGCCCATACTCACTTGGGCCAATCATGAGTTGGAGTCTCAAGAATTGCAGATGGCGAAAAATGTGGCATCCCTACCATTTGTATTCAAGCACGTCGCCCTAATGCCTGATGTTCATTTGGGCAAAGGTGCCCTCGTGGGGTCCGTCGTCGCTACCAAAGATGCCCTAGTCCCCGCAGCGGTGGGGGTGGATATTGGTTGCGGGATGTGCGCCATCCAGACTTCTTTTGTCGCCGATCAGTTGGAGGGCAAACTCAAAGCTATTCGTAAGGATATCGAAGCGGCGATTCCGGTGGGCTTTGAGGCCAATAAGGAGATTGAAAAATCCGTGTACAACTGGCAGGGGTGGAAGACGTTCAAACACCTCCATGCCAAGGTGCAGCATTTGGAAACTAAGGCTCTGAAACAGATGGGTTCCCTCGGTGGGGGCAACCACTTTATTGAAGTGTGTTTGGATGAAGCCGATAAAGTATGGCTAATGCTCCACTCTGGCTCCCGCAATATCGGCAATATGCTGGCGAAAAATCACATTAGCACCGCCAAAAATCTCGCTAAGTTAGCTCAGACTAAGTTGCCCGACCCGGATCTCTCCTATTTTGTCGCCGGAACCCCAGAATTTAACGCCTATTGGCATGATTTGCAGTGGGCACAGGACTATGCCCGGTTCAATCGGGATGTGATGATGCAACGGTTCAAGAAAATTGTGGAAAAACATCTGGCGGGGGGCAAGGCGACCCGTCCGTTGCTGTCGGTCAATTGCCACCACAATTATGCTGAAAAAGAAATCCACTTTGACGAATCCGTATATGTCACGCGCAAGGGAGCCGTTCGGGCGCGGACGGATGACTATGGTATTATTCCCGGTTCCATGGGAGCCAAATCCTACATCGTTAAGGGTAAGGGCAACCATGACAGCTACTGTTCTTGTGCCCACGGTGCAGGGCGGCAAATGTCTCGAACCAAGGCCAAACGGATGTTTACGGTGGATGATTTGGTCAAGCAGACGGAGGGGATTGAATGCCGCAAAGATCCGGGCGTATTGGATGAGATTCCTGCTGCTTATAAGCCGATTGAGCAGGTGATGGAAAATCAGGCGGATTTGGTGGAGGTGGTCGCCACCCTCAGACAGGTAGTTTGTGTCAAGGGTTAGTCCTATCGGCAGAGATCCGGCGATCGCCCCAGTTAGCAACCCAAAATAGCCCAAGTACCCTCCTTGGAACCCTTAAAAACTAAGAGTTAGGGCACAATCAAGACGGGACAGGGAGAAAGGTTAATCACGCGATCGCTCACGCTACTGGCAATATTCTCCTCGGCAATATCCACCCCGCGACTGCCCATGATAATCAAATCCGCATTGATATCATCTGCCACATCGCAAATGACAAAGGCGGGTTTACCCTCCTGATGCATGGTCTTGGCCTCAACCCCCTGTTCACTAAACATTTGTTTAGCGCCATCAAGCAGTTTGGCGATCGCCTCCTCCGATTGCATAGCAGGTGTCGCGTCATCGGTCCCACCCTCTGGGACCGACTCCACTACCGAAAGAATAATCAGTGAACTATTGTAAGTTTTGACAATATTAGCCACCAAGTCCGCTGCATGGCGAGACTCACGGGTTTGGTCGATAGGAAATAAAACGGTCTTAAACATAAAACGCCTCTTCGCCGTTGATGTTTAGTGTGATGCTCAAATTGGGATACCTAGCTCTTTCATTCTAAGCCGTTCCGAGAGTGTAAGGGAATACCGGACCATAATGACAAAGATGTAGGGGAAATTAACAGAAATGGATGGTTGAGCCTGCCCCCTATGCCTGTATAGTCAAAAGCAAAACGTCTCATGGGTCACACTTTTACATTTGTGACACTTTTATAAGAGAATGAGACATAGGTAAGAAGACTCATAGGGGGTATGGTAGTGCCAAAGAAAACTTTAGCGAACTTGACTGCTGCTGACGTATCGGGTAAGCGCGTATTAGTCCGAGCCGATTTTAATGTACCGTTGAACGATGCTGGGGAGATTACTGATGATACCCGAATTCGGGCCTCTTTGCCGACCATTCAGGATCTCGTTGGCAAGGGTGCAAAGGTTATTCTAAGTAGCCACATGGGTCGTCCCAAAGGTAAAGTGAACGAGAGTATGCGGTTGAACCCGGTAGCCACCCGTTTGACGGAATTGTTGGGCAAGCCCGTCACCAAGTTTAGCGACTGCATTGGGGACGAGGTTAAAGCTGGGATTGATGCCATGGGTAATGGTGACGTAGCCCTGCTAGAAAATGTTCGCTTCTATCAAGAAGAAGAGGATAACGACCCGGCTTTTGCTGAAAAGCTAGCCGCTAATGCTGATTTGTACGTCAACGATGCCTTTGGGACTGCCCACCGTGCCCATGCATCCACTGAAGGGGTGACTAAGTACCTGAAGCCTTCCGTG